>UQAR01000019.1 GCA_900539095.1 uncultured Ruminococcus sp. | reverse complement strand
TACACCGTCTAATTCGTCGGCAGCGTCAGATGTGTATAAGAGACAGATGATGAGTCCTACACAAACAGCTTTCTGTTTTCACTTGTTATGGGCAATTATCCTGTAAGCTCTGACGGCAGGATAAATCCTGATATGCCGCTCAATCACAAGATATTCTTGGCTCAGTTTGAAACCATAAAGAACATTGCAAAGAAAGGTCCATGCGTTATCGTTGGCCGCTGTGCTGACTATGTTCTCAAAAACGAGCCTAACGTTATCGATTTCTTCATTTCAGGCAACACTGCCGAGAAGAAAAGACGTATCCTTGAAAGATACGATATCGAAAAGAACAAAGCTGAGGACTTTATCCGCAAGACGGATAAGAGGAGAGCCTCATATTATAACTACTACACCGACATGAGGTGGGGCGAGGCAAAGAATTATGACCTTTGTATCAACTCGTCAAAGACAGGCGTTGACGGTGCGATAAAGCTTATGAAGGCTTATATCGAGATCAAAGAGGCTAACGCCGATAACTAAGAATTTTCCGGTTTAATTCATTTTACTTTCCTTACTACGAAAGAGGGCTGACCATGCGGTCGGTCCTTTTCCGTTTTTACCGGAAAACTTATTACTTTAGATTAAACAAAGTGTAACCAATATGTTATTGACAATAACAAGCAAATATATTATACTGTATAAAAGGACAAAAGTCCCGCAAAAAAATAAAAAATCAACAGAAGGAGATATTAAAATGGCTGAGATAAAAGTAGTTACCATAGGCAGACACTATTGTGCAGGCGGCTCAAGCATAGGAAAGCTTGTGGCTGAAAAGCTTGGTATACCATGCTATGACAGAGAGATAATCGACATGGCGGCTCAAAAAAGCGGCATCGCAATGAGCGAGATACAGAAATATGAAGAGGCTGTGCTTAATATCCTCAAAACGCCTATAAATCTGTTTTCAAAGGAAAAGGAGTATCCTATAACAGAGAAGATATTCGCTGCGGAAACAGATGTCATAATGGAGCTTGTTTCAAAGGGCGGCTGCGTTATCGTGGGCAGATGTGCTGATTTTATACTGAAAAACAAGGTCAAGACCCTGAACGTTTTCATAAACGCAAGCTTTGAAAAGCGTCAGGAGTGTGCAATGGAAAAGCACAACATACCTGACGACGAGGTCGAGGCAAGGCTCAAAAAGTATGACAAAAAGCGTGCTGACTACTACAATTCCAACACCAACAAAAAGTGGGGAGATATCTCCAGCTATGATATGTGTCTTGACAGCGGCAAGCTTGGCTACGAGATGTGTGCCGAGATAATCGCTGACACTGTAAAGCTTTCAAGGCAGAAATAGGGGAAATATTTTATTCGGAGTGATAAAAATGTCAAAGGATAAAGAAGTCAAGACCAATGCCATGCGTATTCTTGACAGAAACAAGGTTAGCTACAAGGTCAACACATATGAGTGCGGCGAATTCATTGACGGCGTACACATTGCGGATATGCTTGGGCAGCCTTATGAAAGCTCGTTCAAGACCCTTGTGACGGTGGGCAAAAGCGGAAATTACTACGTTTTTGCGATACCTATCGCAGAGGAGCTTGACATGAAAAAGGCTGCAAAGTCTGTGGGAGAAAAGTCGGTGGAAATGCTCCACGTCAAGGATATAAACTCTGTTACGGGCTACATTCGTGGGGGCTGCACGCCGCTGGGAATGAAAAAGCAATACATGACGGTAGTTGACAGCTCTGCTGAGCAGTTTGACGAGATAATAATAAGCGGCGGACGCATAGGTTCGCAGATAATGCTATCGCCAAAGGATCTTGTTAAGGTGACGAGGGGCAAATTCGAGAGCATAACAATGAATGAATAGACAAAAAAAGAGAGCCGCTTGGCTCTCTTTTATTTTGCATTGATGTTGATATATTCAGGCTTGGTCTTTGAATACATTATTTTCTGGCTGGAATAAAGTCCGTAATAGCCTGAAAGCATATAGCTTACTCCGCAGGCGACTGCAAAAAGCACAAGACCGCTGCCGCCGAAAAGCTCATAGCTTAGAAGTATTGACGCCACAGGACAGTTCACCACACCGCAGAACAAAGCCACAAGACCTATGGCCGCTCCGAATGACGGGTCAATGCCCAAAAAGCCTGCCGCTGTGCAGCCAAACGTTGCTCCGATAAAGAAAGTCGGAACTATCTCGCCGCCCTTAAAGCCTGTGTTTATCGTTATGGCGGTGAAAAGCATTTTCAGTGCAAAAGCCTCAGGCTCTGCTCTGCCCTTCTCCAGAGCCGCTACAATGACGTCTACGCCTGCACCGTTGTAATCCCTTGTTCCTACCAACAGGGTCAACGCAATGAGCACAACGCCGCCTACAGCTATCCTGAGATAGGTGTTAGGCAGATACATTTTAAATCTGGAATGTGTAAACTCCATTACCATGCAAAGGAGTATGGATATGACCGCACAGAGGGCTGCGAGCACGGCTATCTGTGAAACTGACACAAGAGAAAGTCTTGGTATGCCTTTTATGGTGAATTTTGTAGGTGCAAGACCTGCCAGCAGGGATATTTTATATGCAATAAGGGACGAGGCGATACAAGGCACAAGTCCAACATAATAGATAACGCCCACGCTTATTACTTCCATGGCAAAGAACGTTGCGGTGAGAGGCGTTCCGAAAAGTGCGGCAAAGACTGCACTCATTCCGCACATTATCACAAGGCTTGAATCCTTTTCGTCAAGCTTTAAAAGTTCCCCGACCTTTGCACCAAGACTTCCGCCAAGCTGCAAAGCCGCACCTTCACGTCCTGCCGAACCGCCTGTGAGATGAGTAAGGACAGTGGCAAGGAAGATGAGTGGTGCCATAAGCAGCGGCACTTTGATATTTCCACGGACAGAGCTTATAATAAGGTTCGTTCCCGTTTCCTCGTCCACCTTGCAGGCACGGTAGCTGAAAATGATAAAGATACCTGCCAGCGGCATAAGATACAGCGTCCAGCTGTGTCCCTGTCTGAAATCGGTGGCTAAGTTTACCGCCATATGGAACAGCGAGCCAACTATACCTCCGATGACACCCACTGCACAGGCGATAAAGACCCATTTTGCAAAAGCTATGGAGAATTTTTTCACCGTCTGCATTTTGTTTTTTATAAATTCACAGCTTATTTTCCTCACCCCTTTTTACAGAAAAACAACGGGCGACTAATGCCGCCCGAAATACTTAAAATGCAGTCCCACAATAATGGAACGTCGCATTTCTGTGAAACAGAAATTTAACCGCTCCACTACAAGATAATATGCTAATTTATACCTCAGCGATAACTTCTACCTCAACAAGGACGTCCTTTGGAAGTTCCTTTGCTGCAACGCATGAACGTGCCGGCTTTGATGTGAAATACTCGCCGTAAATGCCGTTGAAAGCTGCAAAATCAGACATATTCTTCAAAAAGCATACTGTCTTTACTGCCTTGCCGATAGATGTACCTGCTGCCTCAAGAACGTTTGTGAGGTTCTTGCAGACCTGATGTGTCTGCTCTTCGATAGTTGTTGCCTCAACATTGCCTGTTGCCGGGTTTATTGCTATCTGACCTGATGTGAAAACAAGGTTTCCGACCTTCATTGCCTGTGAATATGGACCGATCGCATCTGGTGCATTTTTTGTGTAAACAACTTCTGCCATTTTTATCTACTCCTGTCTTATAAAATTTTATTTGTTGACTATCTTAAAGCCCGCTGAGGTAAGAGCCTGTCTTATCTCTCTGATATGGTCAAAGTTTCTTGTTTCAAGCACAAGTCTGAGGAGGCAGTCTGTGATATCGCTGTCCTCGCTCGCTCTCTCGTGATGAACTGAAACAACGTTTCCGCCGAGCTTTGAGATTATCTCTGAAACATCTCTCAGCTGACCAGGTCTGTCCTCAAGCTGGATAGTAAGAGTATCAGATCTGCCTGACTTGAGCAGACCTCTCTTGATAACTCTTGAAAGTATAGTTACGTCGATATTTCCGCCTGAAACAAGGCAAACTACCTTTTTGCCCTTGATATCAGGTATCTTATTGAACATTACTGCGGCAACCGGTGTTGCACCTGCACCCTCTGAAACGAGTTTCTGCTTTTCAATAAGGTGAAGTATAGCTGATGATATCTCGTCGTCAGAAACTGTAACAACGCCGTCAACATACTTGCTGCAATACTCAAAAGTATGCTCGCCCGGCTCTTTTACCTTGATACCGTCTGCGATAGTGTGAACGCTTTCAAGGCACTCTATCTTGCCGTCTTTAAGGGAATTTACCATTGAAGGAGCACCCTCAGCCTGAACGCCGTATACTCTAACGCTTGGCTTGAGCTGCTTTACTGTGAAGGCAACGCCTGAGATAAGTCCGCCGCCGCCGACCGGAACAACGATAACGTCAGCGTCTGCCACCTGATTGAGTATCTCAAGGCCGATAGTTCCCTGACCTGCGATAACATTCTCGTCATCGAATGGGTGAATGAATGTATAGCCGTTTGCATCTCTCAGTTCGATAGCCTTTGCATAAGCGTCATCATAAACGCCCGGCACAAGACATACCTCTGCACCGTAGCCCTTTGTTGCCTCTACCTTTGAGATAGGTGCACCGTCAGGCAGGCAGATTATAGATTTTATACCGTTCTTTGTTGCAGCGAGAGCAACGCCCTGAGCGTGGTTTCCTGCTGAGCAAGCGATAACGCCGTGTGACTTTTCCTCGTCTGAAAGCTGTGATATCTTATAATAAGCTCCTCTTACCTTGAAAGAACCTGTTACCTGAAGATTTTCAGTTTTCAGATAAACGTCACAGTCAGGATTTACTTTTGGTGCATGGATACACGCCGTTGGTCTGATGACCTCTTTGAGCACGTTTGATGCGTCAAAAACCTTATCCAGTGTAAGCATAAAAAACAACCTCTTTTTCTCTGTAATAAAAAAAGCCCTCGCCCGACTAGAGGCGAAGACATAATATCTCCGTGTTACCACTCTGATTGCAGACCAATGAGCCTGCCACTCATATCTCTTTCTAACGGTGAGAACCCGTATCCGCTTAACACACCTGCTTAGGCGGATCAGCTCAGAGATGATCCTGACGGCGTTATCCCTGCGGACTTTCACCAAACGTCCGCTCTCTGCGAAGTATTCGCACCGTCACCTTTCTCGTCACAGCCTTTATGATATTCAATACAATCATTATATCACCATAAATATGAATTGTCAACAGCAATAAAATGAATTTTTCTGCAACACAAAATAAAAACCCACACGCTCGTGCAGGTTTTTATTCATTAAGGAAGTATAGAAAAATATATGAAGAAAACAATCATGAAGTCATATTCACTGTCGGTCTTACCTTTCCGACTGTAATAATATTAACACTGCAATGTGATAGATTTATGTGCAAAACAAGTGTATTTGCAAAAATATCACCTTTTATTAGCATAGTGCACGACGACATGACGGAGCTTACCTGTGGTCATATCCTTGCCCTTTATATCCGCACCGTTATGGCTCATAAGCTCGGCACAGACTATCCCGTCGGTGCTGCATCTGAACACCTCGTGGCCGTCGCAGACCACCACCAGCTTTTCGCTGTCCACAGATATTCCGCCTGTTCTGCCGATGACATTTTCCTCTGCACCCTCACGCTCCACCACATAGGAAACACGCTTTCCGTGATAGCGTTCAAGCTCTTTTAAAGGCGTGCCTTTATTTTTTCTGAAAAGTCTCATTTTACGCTCCTGTATCAATTATCTGCTATATTATTATAATTTCCTGCACAAAGCTGCCTTGCGGAGGCGATAACGTCAAGCGACTCGCCCACCGACTGCAAAAAGGCTGACAGCAACCCAAGCTGGTCAACGCTCAAACCCTCGCCAAGATAATTTGCAAATGCCGCAGCCATTATATTAAGCTGCTGACCGCAGCACGATCCCCTGTTTTCCACTGATACCGCCCTTTCCTGCTCACAGCGTTTCTCTGTCATAATATGCGGCAGAAGAATAATACGTTCGCATATGCAGATAATAAGGGCATATTCTGAAAGGGGTCAAACACCTATGAACATCACTCACACCATACTTGCCACAGTCGGCTCTATAATCGTTATGTTTGCCATATCAAAGCTGCTGGGCAACAAGCAGATATCCCAGCTGACGCTTTTTGACTACATCAACGGCATAACCATAGGCTCTATCGCCTCAGAAATGGCAGTATCGCAGGAAATTGGCGAGCTTATCGTGCCTATCATAGCAATGGTGCTTTACGGTCTGACAGGCTTTCTGCTCTCAGTGCTTACGATGAAGTCTATCCACTGCCGACATTTTCTTTCGGGCAAACCTATCCTGCTTATCGAGAAAGGCAAGATATATCCTGAGAACCTGAAAACCGCCAAGCTGGACGTGAACGATCTGCTTTCAAGAGCGAGGACTTCAGGATATTTTGACATATCGAAGATATACTACGCCATTCTTGAAACAAACGGCACTATCTCGTTCATGGAGCAGGCAGCTGAATCTCCTCTTACGCCGAAAGATCTGGGCTATCAAAAAGAGGACGAAAAGCTTTGCACAAACCTTATCCTTGACGGAGTTGTCATGGAGGACAACCTGAGATACGCAGGCAAGGAAATAAAGTGGCTCACAAACGAAATAAGAAAGCAGGGCTGTTCTTCCCCTGACAAGGTCTTTCTCTGCATCGTTGACGGGAACGACAAGGTGACAGTGTTCCCGAAAACGCAGGAGAACAACAAAAAGATCTACTTTGACTGAACCTTTTTAAGGAACTCGTGGAGTTCCTCAGCAAGTCTGCTCACAGGCAGACCCACAACGTTATAAAAATCGCCGTCTATCTTTTCCACAAGCAGTGCACCAAGACCCTGTATGCCGTAAGCACCGGCCTTATCCATAGGCTCGCCGCTTTTCACATAGGCTTTTATCTCCTCATCGGAAAGCTCTCTGAAAGTCACGGCTGTGTCAACAGAAAAGCTGCGGTAGCGGCAGCCTCTTCCCAGTGTAACGCCAGTTACAACGTGGTGGGTCTTGCCTGACAGCATTTTTAACATTCTTACAGCGTCCTGCTCGTCCGCAGGTTTACCGAGAACTTCGCCGTCACAGATCACCACGGTATCACAGCCGATAACGACGCTCAGGTCATAGACCGAGGCTATACATCTGCACTTTATCCCTGAAAGATACTCAGGGGCAAGCTCAGGAGAAACGTCCTCAGGTATTTTTTCGTCACAGTCAGAGGGTATAACTCTGAAATTTTCACACATCAATGACAGCAGTTCTTTTCTTCTTGGCGATGCAGAGGCAAGTATGACGTCATACTCCATAAGCTCGCTTGAAATATTCACTGGCATAAAAATCTTCCTTTACTTCATTACTCAAAACAAGGCAACGCCCTTTACTACTTTGCGTTGCCTTGTTGTTTTTATACTATAGCTTTGTTCCGCACTCTGAGCAGAACTTAACGCCGGCAGGCTCTTTGTGTCCGCACTCTGAGCAGAAAACAAATCCGCTGTTCACAGGTGCCGGAGCAGGCTCAGGTTGTGGAGCAGGTATGTCCACAACCGGTCTTTCCTCATTTATCAAAGGCTGAACGACTGGTTCAGGCATCGGTGCTGGCTGAGGAGCTGTTTCAGGCTGAGGCGTCGGCACTGCGGTCTGTGGGATAACAGGCTCAGGCATTGGAGCTGCTGTCTGAACAGGCTGAGCGTTTGTAGAGTTCACAGGATTAGCCTGCGGTGGTACATATGCAGGTGAAACAGGGTGATTATGATAGTCCTGAGTATTCTGTATCACAGGCTGAGCACCGCCCATAGGCACTGCTGCACCCTGCATAGGCTGCTGATAGACCGGCTGTGCAATTTCAGGCTGCTTTGTTCCGCAGTTAGGGCAGAACGCCATATTCACAGGTATCTCCCGTCCGCAGCCTGAGCAAAGTTTCATTCCTCTTATTGTCAAAAGCTGCTCATTAAGACCCTTGAGTTCTTCAAGAGTGGCGTCTATCTGAGCGATAAGGTTCTTGACCTCAGGCTCATCTATTTTATCAGCCATTTTGAGCTTTACAAATCTGCCTATTTCAGTATACTTATCGTTTATAAATGCAAGCTTTGCGTCTATCTGTGCTTTAATTGCATTTTCAGGCGTATTCTTTGGTGCAAAAAATCCCATTTTTACTCTCCCTTTCAGTTACTAATTTCGTCTGCACTCTGCTCCGCCTCACTGTTTTCAACAGGCTGGGCGGTAGTTTCCGATGTAGTTGTTTCGCTTGGCTCTTCGCTCACAGGAGCTGTTGTGGCAGCGGTAGTTGTAGTGGTGCTCTCGCTCTCAGTTGGCTGAGTCTGAGCAGGCTCGCTGTCCTTATCTTTATCCTTATCGGCAGCAACGGCGTTTCCGCCCTCGTCAACTATCTCAGAATCCTTTATTTCCTTATCTATCTCTTCCTGTGACATCTGACCTCTCTTGACAGCCTTGTCATTTACAGAGGACAGACCGAGATAGCAATTCACATAGTAATGCGTAAGTATCTGGTCATATTTATATCCAGCCTCGGCATAATAGCAAGCACCCCACTGCGACATACCAACGCCGTGACCCCAACCGTAAGACTTGAACGTGAACACGCCGTCCTTATAGCTTATTTCCATAGCGTTCGACTTAACGTCAAAGAGGTTGCAGAGGGTTATTCCCGTTATCCTGCTGCTTGAACCTTCATATGTACAGCTTGTATGACCGTCGATAGTCACTCCGCTTATATACTTTCCGCTGAAAGCTGAATCTATCTTGAACCAGTTCTGAACGTCATCTGAAAGCTTTATATCAGTTTGGCTCTCGATACGTTCCTTGACTTCTTCCTTTGTATATGTTGTTTCTATTCCCCAGTTAGGGTCTTTGTTATCGAACTCGCTCTTTACACGCTGGAGATACGGATAAGAAACGCCCCATATATCCTGACTGGTGGTGGAATATCCTGCTGTAGACGCAGAATACACGGCATTTATGATATTGCCGTTATACATAACGGCCTGACCCTCGACCTTGTTCACGCAGTTCTCTATCTTCGAAGAATAACCGCTTTTAAGTCCCACCGTTGGTATCGCACCGAGAGAATCGTTGAATCTCACCCATGTATAGGCAGCCACGGCCTGAGCCTTTATAGCCTCCTCGCCCCAGTTATCGCCTATCTCGCTGTTTACGATACGGCAGAGCAACTCGTGGCCGTTAAGGGTAACAGTACCCCCTGAGATTATATCATACACCGTATAATACTCGTCAGCGATACTTCTTGTATCAGTAAAGTTGGCAGGGTCGTTCATTGTGTTATAATACTCGCCGTTATCCTCAGGCATTTCCACTGTGAACTCAGACGCTGAGCTTTTTTTCTTGGAGATCTTTCCCTGCGTTTTCTGCTGGGCATAGGTCATATCATATTTGTCCACAGAGGATTTTTTGAACTTCACAAAGTCATACACCTCAGTGGCAGCAGTGGTTTTAACGCTCTGAGTTTCAACGTTTTTGACCTGCACCGCAGGAGCTTTCTGAGCACCCACGCTTTTATTGTCCAGCAGCAGTTCGCCGCATACACCCACGGCAGTTATTCCCATTACGGCTGCACAGACATTTGCACATATCCTTTTTGTAATCAAATTCATTGTCAAGACACTGTCCTCATCTTTTAAGGCGGCTTTTTTGCCGCAAAACATTCCCATATGCAGTAAAAAAGCCACTGCATACCTAAGTATAAGTTTATCAAATACTGAAAAAAAGTCAAGACAAAGCTAAGTTTCGTCCTGACTTTTCAGCATTATATACAATTTTATAGCTGCATTATCAGCATATTAGCCAAAAACTTCAAATAAATTACTTGAAGAATCTCTGACCGTCCAGTTCCATACAGAATGTAAGTGACTCGAACCATGCTGCTGTGCTGCCGCCGCAATATTTTGGAGCGTAATAATATACTGCACCGTTTGAGTTATCCTCGCCGCCAAGTGCTCTCTTTGCACACTCGATAGTGTTCTGAGTAGGCTTGTTTCTGCCGCTGTAGTAGCCGCTGATAGCGGTGAACTGGTTTGGTGCTGTGAGCACGTCCTTGATAGAGCTGCCGAATCTGCCTGACTTAGCTCTGTTGATGATAACGTTGGCAACAGCTATCTTGCTCTGCTCTGAGCAATCTCCGACCTCGCCCTGAAGAACATAGCAGAGCATATCGAATTCCTCATCGGTATAGCTTATCACCGAGCTGTCTGAGCTTGCTGCTGTTGTTGCAGCCTCAGTTTTCTTTGTTTCTGTCTTAGTCGTTTCCGACTTCTTTGTTGTCTGTGTTTTTGTTGTAGTAGTCTTTGTTGTTTCAGACTTCTTAGCTGCTGTTGTTGTAGTTTTGGACTCTGTTTTCTTCTCAGTTTCAGCAGTTGTTGTTACTTCTGCCTTCTTGAGGTAGTCCTTCATTACATATCCGCTGTAGTCGCCGTATGTAACCTTATACCAACCGTCGTTTGTTTCAGCCGACACGATGACCTCTTCGTCTGCCGCAACGATAGCCTCGATCTCCGAGTTCTTGTCAGCCTTTGCTCTGACATTCACTATCTCAGTGGCATACATCGTAACGTTATCGACCTTTGTTTCTTTTGCTGCATTTGTAGTTGTTTCTGTCTTTTTCTTTGTTGTGGTTTTGGCAGAAGTTGTTGTCTCTGACTCTGCCTGTGCCATTTCATACTCGCTGATACCTGCCTTTTTCCAAGTAACAGTATTCATCGAAGTATAGGTCTCATCTCTCTCAGTTTCTGCTTCTGTTACAGAAGTGGTTTTAGTGTTGGTTATTGCAGCTTTTGTGTCCTTCTGAGCCTCGTTGTTGCCACTTGTAAGTGCGAAGATACTAACTGTACCTATCATGAGCACTGCCAACGCACCGCTGCCCAGCATTGTTCCTACTTTCCTGACCGACGGCTTAGCTGTACGCTTTATGCTGTCTTCAGTTTTTTTCTGCTTCATTTTTATCACATTACCCTTTCCGACCGTCTGCGAGCAAACCGTCTTCACTGCCGTCCGTGAGCTTGACGCCAGCTAAAATTTATTTTACACCGAAACGGTGTAATAAACATCAATAATCCCAGCCGAAATATTTCTTATTGTTTCCGTATACGTTTCTCCAGCACTTAGGGAAGTAGATATCCTTATTTGCTTTCTCCTTATAGGAATCTATTATAAGATCCAGGTTATCGTCAGCCGTCATTTTCTTTGCCACGATGACCCACCTGAGATTTGAGGTTTCGTTTGTACAAGTTGAGAGCGATATATACTTATCGTCTGCTGTACACTCGATATCGTTTGAATACCACGAACGCTTTCTCACTTCTGAGATCCAGTCGTCGAACTTATAGTCGGCGTCGTCAAAATATCTGGTAGTCCAGTATTTGAAAAGCTTGCCGTCGTCCTGATTTTCAAGTATTCCCGTTACGAACGCACCCACGATAACATACTTGCAGTTGCTATCATAGATAGTATTGAACTCGATAACAGGATATTTCTTTAGAAAATCCACGCCCTTCTTATACTCTGTGAGGTGAGTGAAAGAAGTTCCCACATATCTCATGTTGTGACCGTAGATCGTGATATTATCAGACTGCCCGTCCTTATTTATGGTGGACCATGCGTCTGCGTAAATACTTCCCGACTCGTAATACTGTTTGTCAATATTCTTATAAAGATAATATTCATTATCCTTACCCTTGAGAACAGGGAAGTTTATATATTCATCTCCTGCGGAATTTTTAAAGCCTGGTATCTTTATCCAGCCTACGACGTCCTTATTTCTTTTCAGAAGTTTCTTTGCCCAGTCCTGAACTTTTCTGTCTTTCTTGGCAGCCTCGGGGTCTGAAACATCGATATCGTCTGCACCGTCATTCTTGCTCAGATCAACGTCATCGCTGAAATCAGGCTCATAATTGACGATCTCCTGCATATAGGTCTGATCCTGCTCGTCAGCTTTAAGAAAATCAGAAAGCTCGTTGAGTGAGATACAGAAAAGCACTATGGAGAACATGAACACTATCTTTCTGAACACTTCTCCTGCTCCGTCGCCCTTCCACGGGATAAAATATTTTACTACTCTTATAAAAAAATTAGTATCGTCCTTTTCGGACAGATTCATTGTTTCATTAGCCATTGACATTAACTTCAAGCCTCCGCCTTTTGATCATACAGCTCAAGCACCATTCTCAGTGCTGCCTCTGTTGTAAGCATACGGATCTTTCTTCTGTCCAAATCCTCATATTCTTCATAAAAGTCAAACCGTCTTACCAATTCTTTCTGACGGTCCCTCACCGAAACGTACACCGTGCCCACAGGCTTTTCCTCCGAGCCTCCGCCCGGACCTGCTATCCCTGTTACAGCCGCCGCACAGTCTGCACCGAAAAGTTCAAGTGCACCTTTGCTCATCTCACTTGCCGTCTGCTCAGAATAAACAGTATATCGCTCCAGCGTTTGTGCTTTCACATTCAGGAGTTTCATTTTTATTTTCTCGGTATAGGTGCACGCACCGCCAAGAAACATTTCCGACGCTCCCGACACGGAAGTCACAGCCTGACTTATCATTCCCCCTGTACAGCTTTCAGCAGTGCAGAGTTTCAGACCGCTCCTTATCATATATTTTACTACACTTTTTGTAACAATGTCAATACTATCTGTAACCACTTTGTCACCTTCAGCAAATTTCATAGTAATAATCGCCCCTTTTAGTTATATATTGCACATAAAAAATACGCCTTTTTTGACCATTTTATTAATTCGACGGATTTTCAAAACCAATACAAACAACAATATCTGTAAACTTATGTTACGCTTTTGTTACCAAATTGCCGATTTTTCATTATTAAAAAGCCGTTCAAGACGGTTTCTGACGCAAAGAAAAGCCCTGAAAATTCGGGGCTTTTCGGCATTTTTCTCCACAGAACGTCAAAATATTCGGGTACAAAAAAGCGTACAATTAGCTGTAGTTGGTTACAGCTTTAACTCATTTGTAACTTTTTCACAGACACTATACAGAACGTGTACGCCGTAAAAATACGACTACACATTTCTGATAAGATAAGGCTTTGTGCCCTCGATAGCTTTCTGGATATAAGGCTCCCAATCGAAAGCATTTTGAGCCGCCTCAACGTCTGCAAGATTAGGTCTTGTCTTAGGGTGCTTAGGTGTGAACACCGTGCAGCAGTCCTCATAAGGGAGGATAGAAGTATCGAAAGTATCTATCTTTCTTGCTATCTCAACTATCTCGGACTTATCCATACCAACGCATGGTCTGAACACCGGCATACGGCAGGCGGCGTCTGTGCAGACCATTGCATACATAGTCTGGCTTGCTACCTGACCAAGGCTCTCGCCTGTTACAAGTGCCTGAATGTCCTCCTTTTCGCATATCCTCTGAGCTATCTCCATCATAAGTCTTCTCATAAGGATAGTGAAAAGCTCCTCAGGGCAGTTATCTCTAAGCAGCTCCTGTATCTCTGTGAAAGGCACACAGAAGAAGTTTATATCGCCGCAGTAAGCAGAGATTATCTTTGCAAGCTTTTCAACTTTCATCTTCGCTCTGTCAGAAGTGTACGGCGGAGCCTCAAAGTGGATAGCAGAGATTATCGCACCACGCTTTGCCATCATATATCCTGCGACCGGCGAATCTATACCGCCTGAAAGCAGCAGCATTGCTTTTCCGCTTGAGCCTACAGGTATTCCGCCTGCACCCTCGATAGAGCCTGCATGGACATAAGCGTTCGTTTCTCTTATCTCAACTGTTACCACGACGTCAGGGTCATGAACGTCAACTTTAAGGTGTGGGAATCTCTCAAGTATCTTTCCGCCCATTTCTATACATATCTCAGGGGACTTGAATGGGAACTTCTTATCTGAACGCTTTGCGTCCACCTTGAAAGTTCTTGCAGTTTCCAGCTCCTCCTCAATATAGTCAAGAGATTTTGTAAGTATCTCGTCCATATCCTTTTCCAGAACACAGCAGCGGCAGAGCTTAACAATTCCGAAAACTTTCGACAGTTTTTCTACTGCCATGTCAACATCGCTGTCATCATCAAGCGGTTCAACATAAAGAGTGGACTGAGCCTTTGACACGCTGAACTGTCCGCAGCTTTTGAGCCTTCTCTTTATGCTTTTTGTCATCATGCTTTCAAAGCTTGACTTGTTAAGACCTTTCAAAGCTATCTCGCCGTATTTACAGAGAATGATTTCTTTCATATTTTTATCCTTTCTTTGGAAAAATCGTCATCAAAAATCCTCGTCATTTTCATGACTTCTGCGACCTTTTTCGCCGTTTCCCTTTATAAATAGTACAAAACATTCGTTTGCATAAATTATCTTATCCTGCACAGGTCATTTTGTGCAGCTTTTATGCCCTCGATGAGGGCGTCGATATTCTCTTTTGTGGTATGGATACTAAAGCTTATCCTTATAGTCGAATCAAGGTTCTGTTCGGGATATTTAAACTCTTTTAGCACAGAGCTTTTCTTGCCCTTTGAGCAGGCTGAACCGCTTGAAACATATATCTCACGCTTTTCAAGATAGTGGAGAAGTACCTCCGATTTAAGCCCCTTGACCGCAATGCTGGTCACATATGGCGAACCGCCTTTTCGTGAATTTACGAAAATCTCGCCATTTTCTTCACATTTTTCTATGAGATATGACTGCACCTGTGCGGCTTTTTCAAAGTTTTCCGAAACGTTTGGAGCAAGCTTTTTCACTGCCGCACCAAATCCGCATATGAGTGGAACAGACTCCGTGCCTGAGCGAAAGCCCTTTTCCTGACCTCCGCCAAGCATGAAAGGCGGTATATGCACGCCCTTTTTCACATACAGTGCACCGATACCCTTTGGAGCGTATATTTTATGACCGCTAAGAGATATCATATCGGCATTCAGCTTTTTGGCTTTCACAGGAATTTTCATAAATCCCTGAACGCAGTCGCAGTGAGTAAGCACCTGAGGATATTTTTTCTTTATCATAGAAAAAGCTTTTTCCACAGGAAGTATGTAGCCGTTTTCGTTGTTCACAAGCATACAGCTAACAAGGAACGTATCCTCATTCACTGCCGCAAAAATATCACGGGCGTTTATCTCGCCGTTCTCGTCAGGGGATATCCTTATGACCTCACAGCCCATTTCTTCAAGTTCCTGTGCAGGATTGTTCACCGCAGGGTGCTCCACAGAAGAAATGACCACACGCTTTTTTCGCTTGCCATGAGCCTTATATGCACCAAAAATGGCAGTATTATTGCTCTCTGTCGCACCTGAGGTGAAATAGACCTCATCAGCGGTCACGCCCAAAGCCTCCGCCACATTTTCACGGGCGTCAGACACAAGCAGCTCTGCGTCAAGACCTGCCTTATGAAGTGATGACGGATTGCCGAACACTTCAAGCCCTTTCATCACCGCCGCTTTAGCCTCTTCACAAGGTTTCGTGGTGGCAGCATTATCAAGATATATCAATTATTCCAAGTCCTTTCGTATTTTTTCGCAGTTACATTTATTATAACATATATTTATGAATAATGCAAACAAATCGGTAAAGTGAGGAATGAGGAATTATGGTATCGCCTGCAGTGATGTATTTTTATAAAGCACAATGCGGCACGGCATTTTCAGCCGCACCGCACAGAGCACTATTTATTGCAGTTACAATTACTTCCCCATGACGCCATTGACAGTCTGATATAATATCCCTGAGCCTCTCCGCAGACCGGGCACTTTTCAGGGGCTTGCGTGCCCTCCATGATATATCCGCAGTTAAGGCACACCCACGTTTCAGACTGGGAGGAAGAGAACAGCTTTCCCTCTTTCATCAGTTTGCCAAAAGCTGCGAAACGCTTGCCGTGGACATCTTCTATTTTTGCGATATTGGTGAAGTCCTGAGCTATCTTTCCATAGCCCTCCTGTCTTGCAACATCAGCAAATGTGGGATAAACATCATCGGATTCCTGATGCTCGTTATGGTCTGCCATACCAAGCAGCGTGCACATATCCTCTGAGATATCCACTGGATAACCGCCGTCAACGAACACGCTCTCCCCTGACAGCTCTTTAAGATGCTCATAGAATATTTTTGCGTGGACTTTCTCCTGATCGGCAGTGAATTTGAACAGGTTGGCAAGCACATACAGCTTTTGCTGTCTTGCTTTTTCCTCCGCCATTGTGTAGCGGTTTCTTGCTTGACTTTCCCCCGCAAAGGCTCTCATAAGATTATCTTTTGTTTTTGAATTTCTGAAATCTGACATTTTTTTATCCTCCTTTATACCTTATACAGTCAGCGTGCCTGACTTGCTTTCCACAAGAATGAGTATCTGCTCTTCCTCCGCAGTTTGTGCATTTATATACACAAGCACGTTTCTGCCGTTCTCTGCCCTGCACCTAAACTCATAGCACAGCTTTTCTTCCAAGCCGTCCGTAGGGATAAGTGCAAGCCTGCCTGAAACTATCTCAAGGCGTGGTGAAACGCTTTCTCGTGCACGGCTTTGTGATATCTCCGCCTCGGGGATATCTCTGTCATAATGGTTCACCAAAAAGCCCTTTGCGTCAAAGCCAAGTATCTCACCGTCGTCCATTGCTACCGACACCTTTATAAGGTCAGTATAACAGCACACGTCAAGATCCTCATAAGCGAAATTCACTGTGAGAACGTTGTCGATATTTTCATAATAGGTGGTTTTCATGGACAGGATACCAAGATCGTCAAGGAACTCCTCCGCAGCCTTTACGCCCTGCTCGTTTGAAAGCTCAGTGCTTTCGCATATACGGCTCTTTAGAAAATATGAGATATAGCCGCCCTGCTTTGTCACCTCGCAGGCTATTGTCTTATCATCGTTTGAAAATCTCCAGCATGGCATTTTTCCCTCAACGTCTGAGATATCTGTGAAAATGGTTGAGTTCATATTAAGTCCCAACGAGCAGCGTTCAAGTGCCTTTGTCTGTGACACAGTCTGTGCAGAGCTTGTCATGCGTGGAGTTCTTTCAAGGATATTGTCAGAGAATGGACCGTCATAAATAAGGCTCGGATAATCCTCAAAGCTGCCCTCAAAGTCTGAAAAACCCTCTGTTACCGTAGGTGGTTCGCCCTGCTGAGAGCCTGTTTCCGTCAGAGATATCTCGCCGCTGCTCACAGAGCTTTCAAGCTCCCACATATCCTGTGAAAGTTCCTTTGAAAAGTCATAAAGGGAGGAAATGTTCTCATACTCTTCCTGTGATATCTCCTCGCCGTTCATAAGCTTTTCGCTCACCGCCATGGAATAGTTTCCTACCTGAGAAAGAAATTTATAGGTGTTTTCAAGCTGCAACTCCTCCACAGGCAGCTGGGCAAGTGCCGCCTTTGCAGAGGCAGCCTCACGGTAAAGTTTCACCGCAAGCGACTGGTGCATTTTCCCTGAGCCTGCATAAAGCTCCTTTTCAAGGGTATCGCTCACGTTCTCAACGGCGTCGCAAAGATCGCCCATTGCCCTTGAATATGTGTAATTCACCGAACGCACTGCCTTCTCCGCACTGTTCATAAGCTGAATATCTCTCACCGCCAGCACGCCTATCAACGCCGCCGCAAAAGATATTATCCTGACAGCGTTTCGTCTTGATATATCCATAATATGTTGCTCCTTCTTCATTATTTGCGGTCATGTCCGCACCATTATTATGCCGCCTGAAATGCTGATTATTCTCAGGATATGTTCCTTTCAGTGCCATTTTCGGCATATCATAACACACAAAATTTCAAAGTATTTCTTGTGTAATGTGAACATCTTTATTTGCTTTTTATGCCATATAGGGTAGCTTTACGGTCAAAATATTATCTTTTAATGCCATAACTGCATTTTTATGTATGTGTTTGCATTTGACAATATGGTGAAAAAGGGCTATAATAAAGGATGTGTAAAAATGTTAGTTGTAAAAGGCAGAAAGATGGAACTTCTGCCATAGTTTTAATGGGAGGATATTATGAAGTTTTTTCCTAAACTGACGGGTGTAGTTTTGTCAGCGGCAATTCTTTCTCAGTCTGTGCCGTTCGTTTATGCGGCGGAGGGCAGCGATATTCAGATAAAGCGACCTGAGGGATACACCGTCACAGAGGTGACAACAGACAATGGTCTTGTTGAGCCTGTCACGGAGGACGATCCGTCATATCTCAAATATCTTGAAAACAATCTGCAAAACGGAGTAAGAACAATGTCTGCCCTGTGGGGTGCGGAAAGTTTGACTCATCAGAGCAGATTCAACGGCATTTCAAAGGTCTATGGCATCGACGTTTCTTACTATCAGGGCAATATCGACTGGACAAAGGTCAAAAACAGCGGCGTTGAATTTGTTATCATAAGAGTGGGCTACCGTGGCTATGGAAAAAGCGGAACGCTTGTGGAGGACCCAAGGTTCAAGACTTATCTTGACGGTGCGACAAAAGCAGGTCTTAAAGTGGGCGTTTATTTCTACACTCAGGCGATAAATACAGCGGAGGCAGTTGCCGAGGCGAATTTCGTGCTTGACAGGATAAAGGGATATAATTTGCAAATGCCTGTTTATTACGATATCGAATCAGTTGACTATGACACAGGCAGACTTGACAATGCAGGGCTTTCAAAGGCTCAGAAAACTGCACTTTGCAATGCCTTCTGTGATACCATAATAAAATCGGGCTACAGTGCAGGTGTTTATGCGAACTACACATGGCTCAACTACTACATAGACGGTGCTGCACTGGGACAGAAATATCCTATCTGGCTGGCACACTATACCAAGAACACGAACTATGACGGAAGAATGGATATGTGGCAGTATTCAGGCAGCGGAACTGTTTCAGGTATTCCTGCCTATACTGACGTGAACGTATGGTATGCAGACGAGCAGCCGCTTTGGGTATCTGACCTTATCTCAGTATCAAATACAACAAGCTCCAATACCATTGCGTGGAACCCAAGTTCTGACGCCACAGGCTATGAAGTATGGCAGTGGTCAGGCACAGGTGATAAATACAACCTTATCGGCACTACCACGGAATCTGTTTTCACAAACTCAGGAAAAGGCTCAGGCACAATGCGTAAATACAAGGTAAGAGCCTACAGCGACGCATCAGGACAGTGTGTATACGGTTCGTTCTCCAACATTCTGGCGACCTGCACATTGCCTGACCGTATCTCATGGATAGGAGCATATGCAAGCGGAACTTCTGTTACCCTTAACTGGTCAGCAGTTTCAAAAGCGACAGACTACCTTGTTGAGCATTACGAGAACGGTGCATGGAAAACTATAAATTCCACAACAAATCTGTCCTATACAGTTAGCGGGATAACCGAGAGCGGAACTAATTATTTCAGAGTAATGCCGAGAAGATACTATGGCGGCAATTACTATTATGGCGACTGCACATATGTAAACGCAGTTGTTGCCGATATACCAAACAAAGTCACTGGACTTTACAGCGTTTCAAACACATCTTCCTCCAACACTTTAAGCTGGAATGCAGTTGCGAACGCAACAGGCTATGAGGTATATCAGTGGACAGGCAAGAACGATGATTATGCTTATCTTGGCTCAGTTAAGTCCACAAGCTTTACGAACTCAGGAAAAAGCTCAGGCACGATGCGTAAATACAAGGTGAGAGCTTTCAACGACTCAACAGGCGAATGTATCACAGGTGCATACTCTGACGTTATGTCTACCTGCACGCTCCCTGCAAATGTTTCTTTCACCGTTTGCAGCACAAACGTAAATTCAGTTACCCTGAACTGGAACAAGGTATCAAAGGCTAATTCCTATCAGGTGGATATGTACTCGAATGGCACATGGAAAACCCTTGGCACTACTTCAAAGAAAACCTACACAGTCGGCTCGCTTTCTGACGGCGGCACATATTATTTCAGAGTAAGAGCCATAAGAAACTACAACGGTGCTGCATACTGCGGAAATTACTCGGCAAAGACTATCACCATAAGCTCCGCCAACGCACCTACAAGCCTTAAATCAAAGTCCAACACCACAAGCTCCAATACTTTCACATGGAAGGCTGCAAGCGGTGCTGCCGGATACACCATAACACAGTGGACAGGCAAGGGCAACAACTACAAAAAGCTTGGCAACACCACTTTCCTCACATATACAAACTATAAAAAAGCTGCCGGAACTATGTACAGATACAGAGTTCAGGCATACTATGTGAGCGACAATGTTATACAGTACAGCAAGCCTGTTCAGCTCACAGTCTGCACTCTTCCCGGATCAGTTTCCATAAAGTCTGCAAAACGTTCAGGCAGCACAGTGAAGTTCACATGGGGAAAAGTATCAAAGGCTACAAGCTATGAGGTCTACATAAAGTCGGGCAGCAAGTGGAAAAAGCTCACCACAACCTCAAAGACTTCCTACACTGCAAAGGGTCTTAACAGACACAAGTCTTATAAATTCAGGATAAGAGCACGCAGAAACTATAAGGGCACTATCTACTACGGAAAGTATACAAACAAAACAGTAAAATAACACAATATATAAGCGGGAAATGTGCGGCATAATGCACAAATCCCGCTTTATTAATATTTGCATATGTTGTCTAAGTTCACGAAGATCATAAAGATGATGACAAAATCCTTGACAAATCCTATGGCTGCGAATATAATATATTATGTTATAAGTTTTATTATCCGGAAAAATAAAACACAATTTGATATCAATGAACGATGATGTTCACCAAACGCTTGCGAAAGTATGTGCAAGTGCTGAGGTGGACTTTTTTTATTGCTCATTTTCAGTTTTCGCACTATTTTTTATAAGCTTGGGAGGAAAACACAATGAATGCGGATATAGGATTTATGCTTATATGCTCGGCACTGGTGTTCTTTATGACGCCGGGGCTGGCTTGCTTTTACGGCGGTCTTGTTAGAAAGAAAAACACAGTAAACACAATGATGACTTCATTTTTCATCATTGGAACAGGCATTGTGATGTGGGTGCTCTTCGGCTACTCACTGGCATTTGCACCAACAGACAACGGCATTATCGGCAGCTTTAAATGGCTTGGACTTGAGGGCGTTTCCCTTGCCAAAGGCTACACAGACGGTGCAAGCATACCAAACATGGTGTTCTGCTGTTTCCAGATGATGTTCGCTATCATCACTCCTGCACTTATCACCGGTGCAGTGGCAGGCAGAATGAAATTCAAATCACTGTTTGTTTTCATTGTGCTGTGGTCGGTAGTTGTATATTATCCTCTTGCTCACATGGTATGGGCAAAGGGCGGCGTTCTCGGTCTTGACGGAATCGGTGCTCTTGACTTTGCAGGCGGAGATGTTGTTCACATAAGCTCAGGCGTTTCGGCACTTGTTCTTTGTATCCTCCTTGGCAAGAGAAAGGATTATGACCACGCAGCTTACCGTATCCACAACATACCAACAGTAATGATTGGTGCGTCACTGCTGATGTTCGGCTGGTTCGGATTCAACGCAGGTTCAGCACTTGCCGCAAACGGTCAGGCAGCTCATGCGTTCATCACAACGGCTGCGTCTGCTGCGGCAGCACTTCTCTCATGGATGCTCTGTGATATTATCAAAAACAAAAAGCCTACACTTATCGGTGCGTGCACAGGCGTTGTCGCAGGACTGGTAGGCATAACTCCAGGTGCAGGCTTTGTACCGGTATGGGCAGCTATAATAATAGGTCTTACAACAAGCCCTGTATGCTTTATCATGATATCCTACGGCAAGAGAAAATTCGGCTTTGACGACGCACTTGACGCTTTCAGCTGTCATGGCACAGGCGGTATCTGGGGCGGACTTCTCACCGGTATCTTCGCAAAGGCGTCTGTGGGCGGCTATGACGGTGCGATATACGGCGACTGGGCACAGTTCGGTGCACAGGCAGCCGGTATCGGCATAACAGTCGTTATCGCAGTGGCAGGCACGCTGGTATGCTACGGCATAACAAGACTTATCACAGGCAAGATAAGAGTTGACGCCAAGGACGAAATGCTCGGTCTTGACATCACTCAGCACGGCGAAACAGCTTATCCGTCATTCAACGGACTTGAATAATCACAAATTGGAATGGGGTGTTTGAAATGGCAAACAGCGAAAACTCCTCGACGCTCATAAAGATCGAGGCTATCGTAAGAGAAGAGGCTTATCAGGACGTAAAGGACGCACTTTCCGAGATAGGCGTAAACGGAATAACAGTATATCAGGTAGTGGGCTGCGGCGTGCAGCGTGGAATGTCAGAGTATGTCAGAGGACAGAAGGTAGACATTCAGGTACTGCCTAAGATAAAATTTGAGATAGTCGTTTCCTCTGAGGAATGGGAAGAAAGAACTATCGAGGCGATAAAAAAAGCCGCCTACACCGGAAACCCGGGCGACGGCAAGATATTCAGCTATTACATTCGTCAGGCGGTAAAAATAAGGACCGGCGAAACCGGCTACGATGCGGTACAATCCCCGAAAGACTAGAAAAAAGGCTCTGCTGTTTCCAAGCAGAGCTTTTTTTATGATATTTACAGCACCTTGCTGCCGTTTGCTGTAAGCTTGAACTTTGCACCGAGTACGCCTGCTGCACCTCTGCACATTATCATACGCTGCAAAAAGATATCGAAATAGTCATACATCGTGCAGATGCTCTCGTCTATCTGCAAATTCAGCGATATGACCTTTTTGTCGGCATTTATCTTCAGGCTCGCCTCTGTTACCGCATAATTCACCCTATCGTGGATATCAAAAGAGGACTTGTCCTTATTGGAAACACGGTTCCTTCGCACGTCCGTCTTATCACCTATTATCACCGCCGCTGAAACAGGGTCTGTTGCGCCGCCTGTTGACTCATCGTGATTGCCTATGCAGGAAACTACAGTCACCCTGTCCTCAAGGGGCATATCAGTGCCCTTTAAAATATCGTTCGCCAGTATAGCACCATATTCCGCATGATGGGTACGGTTCACAGCGTTTCCGATATCGTGCATATACCCTGCTATTTTCGCAAGCTCTATGGTATGCTCGTCATATCCGAACTCCTTTAGTATTGCAGCCGCTCTGTCTGCCACAAGGGTGGTGTGCACCTCTGAATGGTCAGTAAACCCCAGTGAGGTCAGATTTATGCCTGCTCTTTTTATAAAAGCTTTTATTTCCTTGTTCTTTCTTATTTCTTTGTATGTCATGACTTTCTCCCGTTTATTTAAAATGCTATTGTAGATATAATATAAAATGTAGGGGCTGGCGTCCTCCACAGCTCACATATTTTGATCGGTCACAATTTTGTGCAAACAAACAAATGCGGGCGAACACTGTTCGCCCCTACAAATATCATACCATTATCCCGATAAATATACAATACATTCCGCATTTATTTTACGATATTTTGACATTATACAGGCAGAAAATAGCCGCTTATACGCTCCTTATCAAGCCCCTCGCCTATGACGATAAACACTGCCTGACCTCTTTCGATAGGCTGAACAGTGATATTCTTATGTGTGGCGTTAAGCTCAAGCCATTTGCCCTCTTCATTTTGCATAAAGCCTTTAACACGGAATATTTTGCCGCAATCCCTGTCGCTCATAAGCTTGCAGACAGTTTCCTCCATTGCATTATCAGGCAGTTTCATGTTCATGAAATACAGCGAGGTATAAGCCTTATCCTGATCGAACCACAGCTTTTCATGAGAATCAGGCTCATAGCCGCAGTTTGCGATCTTCTCCATATCATCATCTGTAAGCTCCGACCAGTCTTTCATTATTATCTCAGGCTTTGTCATGCGGTGGCAGCGGAATTTCTTCTGCACTGCCGCAAGGTGCTCAAGGGTATCAGCTATCTCCTGCTGTGACGCCTCCTGACACCTGCTCATCAGCACAATGCCTGCCTCTGAAAGCTGGGAGGCAAGGAGATAATCCGACGCCTCAGAAAGGTTCGTATCAAGGCAAGCGTCAGCGATAGTTATAACGCTGCCTATTTCATACCAGTTATCAAGAGGTTCTTCCCTCAGCACGTCAAAAAACTCGTCAGCCTCATAGATACCCGACGGCTCGACTATCACCCTGTCAAGTCCACGCATACCCATAGCAATAAGCTTTGTTTTGAAACGCCGTCTGTGGCAATCCTTATCGGCAGCCGAAACCATTTCAAGGTCGCAGTTGTCGCTCAAAAGGTCCTGCAAAAGCAGCATATCAACATTCACCGCACCGAAATCATTTTCCAGCACGCCTATTTTACAGCCCTTATCAATAAGATAGCGGGCATATTTTTTTATAAAAGTGGTTTTTCCTGCTCCGAGAAATCCCGTCACAAGATCGACCTTAGTTTTCTTTTTCTCAACGCTCATAGTTAAAGCCTCCTAACGGTTATATTATACCACATTGGCAAGGCTTTTGCAATGAGAGAAATAAAAAAACACGCCTTACAAATTGTAAGACGTGCTATGCCAGTCACTACAAGTGACCTGGTGCGCCAGAAGGGACTCGAACCCCCGACCTACTGGTTCGTAGCCAGTCACTCTATCCAGCTGAGCTACTGGCGCATTCAACTTTAATATTATAGCATAACGCTCCCATTTTGTCAAGAACGTAATAAAACTATGCCACTTCTTTTACAATTTGTTCATATGAGATAATGCGTCTAACTCGCCTGACTTTGCCTACAGATCCGCCATAAATTTTCACACTTTTTGTCAATCAAGTGTTTGTAATCATTTGTAATACTTTTTCGGCAAACTGCTCTGTTTTAAACTCATATTTTTGTAGATTATTTATCATTCTATGCCCTTGACTTATATTCTTATTGTGGTATAATAGTAAATGTTCAATATTATGTTGTATAAAAAGTAACTAACCACAATATATAGTGGTTAAGACAGATAAAGCGAAGGGAAGGGTATAATTGAAGATCATCAAAAGAAGTGGAGCGGAGAACACTTTTGACAGAGAGAAAATCGAAAATGCCGTTGCGAAAGCCAATATTACAGTCGAGGAAAAGGATAGGCTTTCAGAGGTAGAAATAGAAGAGATAGCCCAAAATATTGAGAATAAGTGTTCAGAAATGAACAGAGCAATGGACGTTGAAACTATTCAGGACTGGGTCGAGGCTGACATCATGCGTCACGGAAAATATACCGTGGCAAAGCATTATATCACCTACCGCTATGAGCGTTCTATCGTTAGACAGGCTAATACTACAGATAAGCAGATACTTTCCCTGCTCAATTTCGAAAACGAGGAAGTTAAGCAGGAAAATTCCAATAAGAACCCTACTGTAAATTCAGTGCAAAGAGATTACATGGCAGGCGAGGTCAGCAAGGATATCACAAGAAGATTCCTGCTCCCTGACGATATCGTTGAGGCTCACGAGAAAGGCATGATACATTTCCATGACGCTGACTATTTCGCTCAGCATATGCACAACTGCTGCCTTGTCAACCTTGAGGATATGCTGCAAAACGGCACTGTCATAAGCGAGGTCATGATAGAAAAGCCGCATAGCTTTTCCACAGCCTGCAATATCGCTACACAGTCTATCGCTCAGATAGCCTCTTCACAGTATGGCGGACAGAGCATCACTCTTTCTCACCTTGCACCGTTCGTTCAGATATCCCGTGACAAGTACCGCCGTGAGGTAAAAAAAGAGTTCGCAGAGCTTAATATACCTGCCGATGAAGATACCATAAATAAGGTAGCCGAAATGAGAGTAAAGGCTGAGATAGTTCAGGGCGTTCAGATGATACAGTATCAGGTCATCACACTTATGACTACAAACGGTCAAGCTCCTTTCGTTACCGTTTTCATGTACCTTGACGAAGTCCCTGAGGGTCAGACAAGAGATGACCTTGCAGCTATAATCGAGGAAATGCTCAGACAGCGTATCCAAGGAGTAAAGAACGAAAAGGGCGTTTATATCACTCCTGCGTTCCCGAAACTCATATATGTCCTTGAAGAGGACAATATAAGAGAAGGCTCAAAATATTGGGAGCTTACAAAGCTTGCTGCAAAGTGCACCGCAAAGAGAATGGTGCCTGACTATATAAGCGAGAAGAAAATGAAAGAACTGAAGGTAGACAAGAACGGCAACGGTCAGTGCTATCCTTGCATGGGCTGCCGCAGTTTCCTTACCACATACCTTGACGAAAACGGCAAGCCTAAGTATTACGGCAGATTCAATCAGGGCGTTGTTACAATAAACCTTGTTGACGTTGCCTGCTCGTCATACAAAGATATGGACAAGTTCTGGAAGATATTTGACGAAAGACTTGAACTTTGCAGACGTGCACTTATGCTCCGTCACGAAAGACTTAAAGGCACGCCGTCTGACGTTGCACCTATTCTTTGGCAGAACGGTGCACTGGCAAGACTTAAAAAGGGCGAAACTATCGACAAGCTCCTTTACGGCGGATATTCCACTATCTCGCTTGGCTATGCAGGTCTGTGCGAGTGCGTAAGATATATGACAGGCAAATCACACACCGACCCTTCTGCAACGCCTTTCGCACTGAAAGTTATGCAGCATCTTAATGACGCCTGTGCAAAGTGGAGAGCTGAAACAAACATTGATTTCAGTCTTTACGGCACACCTCTTGAGTCAACGACATACAAGTTTGCAAGATGCCTTCAGAAACGTTTCGGCATAATCGAGGGCGTAACAGACAGAAACTATATCACAAACAGCTATCACATTCACGTTACCGAGAACATCGACGCATTTGACAAGCTCACCTTTGAGTCACAGTTCCAGGCTCTTTCACCGGGAGGAGCTATCAGCTATGTAGAAGTTCCTAATATGCAGAACAACATTGAGGCTGTTCTGGCAGTTATGCAGCATATCTACGAGAACATCATGTATGCAGAGCTGAACACAAAGAGCGACTACTGTCAGAAATGCGGCTTTGACGGCGAGATAAAGATAGCAGAAGATGACGGCAAGCTTGTTTGGGAATGTCCAAACTGCGGCAACAGAGATCAGAACACCATGAACGTTGCCAGACGTACCTGCGGATATATCGGCACACAGTTCTGGAATCAGGGCAGAACTCAGGAGATAAAGGAAAGAGTTTTGCATCTGTAATTGTTATAACAAAACTCAGGGCAATACCAAAAGTATTGCCCTTTGAAGTATCCACCGAAAGCGAAAGGAGCGGAAAATGAATTATTGTGAGATAAAGAAAACCGATATCGCCAATGGATCAGGAGTGAGGGTCACGCTGTTCGTTTCAGGTTGCAGACACCACTGCAAAGGCTGTTTTCAGCCTGACACTTGGAACTTTGACTACGGCAAGCCTTTCACCGATACCACCGCAGACGAGATAATTAACGCCCTCTCAAAGGGCTATATAAAAGGACTTACACTCTTAGGCGGTGAGCCTATGGAGCCTGAGAACCAGCCTGAGCTTACAAAACTCCTCCGCCGTGTGAAAACAGAACTTCCCGACAAGGACGTGTGGTGCTACACAGGCTGTACCCTTGAAACCGACCTGCTCGCAGGCTCAAAGTCTCCATACAGAACGCAGTACACAGACGAAATGCTGAGCCTTATCGACTACCTCGTTGACGGCGAATTTGTCCTTGAAAAGAAAAACATCTCCCTGAAATTCAGAGGATCTGAAAATCAGAGGATACTCCATAAAAAAGACGGCATTTGGCTGCCTTGCGAAGATATGTAAAACAAAACCGCTCCCCGTGTTATCACGAAGAGCGGTTATTTTTATTGCGTAGGTGCGACCCAAGGTCGCCCGCCTATGAAACTTTTATAAGATAACTCTACAGCCTTACTTGTCAGACTTTGTAAATAATATCGCCTTTATAAGCTGGATAACAAGCATAGAACCAAAGCTCAGAATGTATATCCATGCAAACTGCATTCCTGTCATGTCTGCTATCTTGAATAGTCCTTTAAGCGGTGGAATAAGCAGAACGGAGTTTAAAAATACCATTCCAAGACCGAACGCCATAAGACCGAACTTGTTGTTGAAAAATTCCTTTGAGAAGATAACAGGACCATTCTTTTTGCATGAGAAACCGTGGAAAAGTCTTGCAGAGCAAAGCACTGCGAATGCCATCGTCATACCAAGAGCTGCACTTGTCTTGTTTCCGATAAGGAACGCCGACGCTACTGCCACTGCGATCACGCCGCCATACAAAGCGATCTCGCCCAGGAAAGAACGTGTGAGGATAGACTCGTTTGCATTTCTTGGCTTGCGTTTCATGACCTCTTCCGTGTGAGGCTCAAGACCAAGACCGATAGCAGGAAGTGAATCCGTGAGCAGATTTATAAACAGCAGATGTATTGCCGCAAACGGAACCGGAAGTCCCAGCAGAGAGTTGAAAAGCACCACGAGAATCGCTGCAAAGTTGCCCGAAAGCAGGAAAAGTATCGCCTTCTTGATGTTCTCGTATATGTTTCTGCCGTTTCTTATTGCCTTTACTATCGTGGCAAAATTGTCGTCCGCAAGCACCATTGATGCTGCGTCCTTTGAAACCTCTGTGCCTGTGATACCCATTGCAACGCCTACGTCAGCCTGCTTAAGTGCAGGTGCGTCATTAACTCCGTCGCCTGTCATTGAAACTATGCAGCCGTTTGCCTGCCAAGCCCTTACTATCCTTATCTTGTGCTCAGGGGTAACTCGTGCATAGACCGCCTTGTCTTTTACGAAGTCAACAAGCTCCTCATCTGAATAAGCGTCAAGCTCATGACCCTCAACAGCCTTTGAGTTATCGTCCAAAATGCCTATCTCACGGGCAATAGCCGAGGCTGTAACAATATGGTCGCCTGTTATCATAACAGGCTTTATGCCAGCCTTGCGGCACTCCGCAACGGCTGCCTTTGACTCCTCCCTCGGAGGATCCATCATTGCGATAAGACCGATAAACTCCAGTCCGTCCTCGTCCTCTGGACATACGGTATCCTTGTCGAATTTTTTCTCTGCAAATGCAAGTATACGCAGACCTTTTTCCGAAAGCTCTGCCACACGCTGAGTGATAACAGCCTTTTCCTCATCGCTTGAAGTTATCCTGTTTATGAGAACGTCAGCCGCACCCTTTACATAAAGCACCTTTTCGCCGTCTATAACGTGCAAAGTTGACATAAGCTTTCTGTCTGAATCGAATGGTATCTCAGAAATTCTCGGGAGAGTTTCTCTCACCTTGTCAGTGTCAATGCCAAGCTTTGTGCCGAAGTTGATAAGAGCCGTTTCAGTCGGGTCGCCTATCTCAACACCGTCCTTGCAGCTTGAATCGTTGCAAAGTATCATGGCTCTTGACATTATCTTTGTTTTCTCGTCATCAAGGTCAACAGCGTCAGTGTCGATTATCCTGCCGTCTACCATTATTTTTCTGACCGTCATCTTGTTCTGTGTCAGTGTACCTGTCTTGTCAGAACATATTACAGAAACGCTGCCAAGACCCTCAACAGCCTGAAGTTTTCTTATGATAGCGTTTTCCTTTGACATCTTCTGCGTGCCGAAAGAAAGCACGATAGTAACGATAGAGCTGAGAGCCTCAGGGATAGCCGCAACAGCAAGTGCGATAGCGAACATGAACGAATTCATAAGTTCGCCGCCACGCAGCATACTAAGTCCGAACACTACCGCACAAACGATAAGGATAGCTATAGAAAGCTTTTTGCCGAACTCGTCAAGTGTGTTCTGGAGAGGCGTTTTTCTCTCTGATGCGTTTTGGATAAGTGAGGCTATCTTGCCCACCTCAGTGTCCATACCAACCTCAGTGACAAGCATTTTTCCTCTGCCGTATGTGACAAAAGAGCCTGAATAAACCATGTTAGCACGCTCAGCAAGAGGCTTTTCGCCCTCTATATCGCTCATATCCTTGTCGATATTAACGCTCTCGCCTGTGAGTGCCGACTCGTTCACCTGAACAGACGCACATTCTATCAGCCTGCCGTCTGCACATATCTGGTCGCCCGCCTCGATAAGAAGGATATCGCCCACTGCGATCTCCTCAGAAGGGATAATGACCTTTTCACCGTTTCGCAACGCCTTAGCTGTTGGTGCAGAAAGCTTTTTCAGGTTCGTCAAAGACTTTTCCGCCTTGACAGTCTGAACTGTACCAAGTATAGCGTTCATTGTGATAACGACAAGTATTACCGCACAGCTTTCCACGTCCTTCATGAACGCCGAAACTATCGCCGCAACAATTAGTATGAGCACAAGGAAATCCTTATACTGCTCAAGAAATATCATAGGAATAGATTTTTTCTTGCCCTCTGTGATAACATTTCGTCCGAATTTTTCGCAGTTTTTCACTGCCTGCTCAGTTGACAGACCATTTTCGCCAGATGAAAATTCACCATATAGCTGGTCAAGCTTTTTTTGATACTGCTGCATAAAATACCACCTTTTTTATTTTTTCCTGTAGTCGCTGCCGATATACCCCACAGACCTCCTTTTTCCCAAGGTCCAGTGCAACAAACGCATAAAAAATCGGCAAGACGTTTATTGGGTAAACTGCACCTATGGCAATTTATTCAATAAAAGTCTCGCCGTTTAGATATGCAGCGGTCCCACATCGGAACGTACTGACGCAAACATAAACGGATCTCTCCGCCAGCTACTCTCTTTTATTATGAGGATATTATAACCTATATTTTTGATTTTGTCAATAGTTTTTTATATCTTTTATTGCAAAATCGCAACAGCAAACAGTATAAAAAATCCGTTTTTATCTTCTGACATTTGTTCAAAAACACCATTGGACAAATCAAAATTTATATGATATTATCATATTAACAATGA
>UQAR01000018.1 GCA_900539095.1 uncultured Ruminococcus sp. | reverse complement strand
ACACCGTCTAATTCGTCGGCAGCGTCAGATGTGTATAAGAGACAGACAATATATTTTAAATATATTCCGTCTTAAAGTCCATTAGGATTATTCTTAATGAAGTTCCAGCTATCTGCTGTCATTTCATCAAGGCCATACTGTGCCTCCCAGCCGAATACCTTCTTTGCTTTTGTGGTATCAGCATAGCAAGTTGCAAGGTCGCCTGCACGTCTTGGCTTGACAACGTAAGGGAGTTCCTTTCCGCAAGCCTTTTCAAAGCTGTGAAGAACGTCAAAAACGCTTGAGCCTTTTCCTGTTCCAAGGTTTACTGCCTCAACGCCCTTGTTTTCCATTACATACTTGACTGCACAAAGGTGACCCTTTGCAAGGTCAACAACGTGGATATAATCTCTTACGCCTGTTCCGTCCGGGGTATCGTAATCATCACCGAACACGCCAAGCTTTTCAAGCTTGCCTACTGCTACCTGACAAATATATGGGAGCAGGTTGTTAGGGATACCGTTAGGGTCTTCACCTATAAGACCGCTCTTGTGTGCACCGATAGGATTGAAGTATCTAAGCAGTGAAACTGACCAATCGTTGTCGGAAACATATACATCTCTAAGTATCTGCTCTATCATTACCTTTGTATAGCCGTAAGGGTTCGTTGCAGAAGTCGGCATATCCTCAGTGTAAGGAGCTTTGTTCACAGGGCCGTAAACTGTTGCGGAAGAAGAGAAAACTATCTTCTTGCAGCCGTATTTTCTCATTGCCTTGATAAGCATGAGAGTGCCTGTTATGTTGTTGTGATAATATTCAACAGGTTTCTGAACGGATTCGCCAACTGCTTTAAGACCTGCGAAATGTATAACTGCGTCGATCTTGTTTTCCTCAAAGATCTTTTCCACAGCCGCAAGGTCAAGAAGGTCTGCCTCATAGAATCCAAAATCCTTGCCTGTTATCTTCTTTATTCTGTTAAGAGCCTCAGGCTTTGAGTTTGAAAAGTTATCTACTATGACCACTTCATAGCCTGCCTCAAGCAGCTCAACGCAGGTGTGGCTGCCGATAAATCCTGCTCCGCCTGTAACGAGTATTTTTGCCATATTCATTACCTCCTGATGTTTTTGTGTTAGCCCATTGGCTTTCTACATTTACATTATACCATATTTTCACGGCTTTGCAATACCCTTTTTGTTTCAAATACATGGATTTTTGTTGCAAAGCACGAAAAAATGTGCTATCATATCTACGAAAAAAGTTTACTGCAAGGAGGTCATAGCATGAATACAGACCGTCATTCCTTTAAATCAGACCAGACGGACGCACTTTCTCTGTCGGTATACAACGTGGGATATGAAAAATGTCAGGGGCTGCACAGCTGGGGCAGCGGAGTCCGTGACCATTATCTTTTGCACCATATCATAAGCGGCAAGGGTATATACAAGACGCCTCAGGGGGAATATCACCTCAGTGCAGGGGACACATTCCTTATTTATCCCTACACGGTGATAACCTACACCGCCGACAAGGACGACCCGTGGGAATACTACTGGGCAGGATTCAACGGCTCGGACGCTGAATTTATCCTTGACCGTGCTGGTTTTACAAGGGAATGTCCTGTTATCTCAGCAGATTTCGGCAGCGAGCTTAAAGACAGTCTTGAACGCATTTACCGTCTAAGCGGCAACAGCAGCTCTGATCTTGTGAAAATGACTGGTCAGCTTTACATCACTTTGGGCATACTTATGGAGCGGTCAGGCAGCCAGAGCCGTTCGGGGGGCACTGCAAAGGGATATGTCACAAAGGCGAAAAACTACATCGCCCACAACTACACCCTTGGCATAGGAGTAGAGAACGCCGCTGATTTCGTGGGAGTGAGCCGTGCCACACTCTACCGTGCTTTCATGGAATATGAGGGGCTATCCCCTGCTCAGTATCTCAGCGATTTTCGTGTGAACGCTGCCTGCCGTCTTTTGGAAGAAACTGAGCTGCCGGTATCGGCTGTTGCAAGGTCGGTGGGGTATGGTGACAGCCTTTATTTTTCAAGGATATTCCATAAGACAAAGGGCGTTTCGCCTAAGGGATACAGGGCTGCCGCTTTGTGTACAAAAGGTGAAAACAAGGCGTTTTCGGTTGACAAGGGTATGTAAATGAGATATAATAAGGGAGTATAATCAGCTACGAAAGGGTCTTGAACAATGAATTTCTTTATGGTCGGCTCGTTTTTCATGCTTTTCATGCTCAACGCAGGCTGGACTTCAAATTATGTAATAAAACTTGCAGGATTTTTATTTTTCGCAGTGGGAACGGCTGAGGCGGCTGAACGCACTGAGGCTTTTGCATATCTAAAAAAGCCTGCTTACACTTCTTCCGCTATGTGCGGTCTAGCGGTGGTTTGTCAGCTGCTTTTAAAACTCCTTGCACCTGCGGCAATGGCTGTGAACGTTATAAGCATTTTACTTTCGGCGGCGACTGTATATATGTCCCTCAATCTTATGAGAATGTTCCTTGTGGCTTTGGACAGTCACAGAGAACTTGTGGAGGACGTTTCAAACATTGTAAGACTTCAGGGCAGCTTTAACAAGCTTGCTCTTATGACGCTTATTTACTTTGGCGGCGACCTGCTCAACAGGCTCATACCAATAGAGTTTGTTACAACCCTTACGGGCGTTATTGCGGCGATAGCAAAGATACTGGTGTATATTTTCCTGCTTATCATGCTTTACAACTTCAACAAGCTGAGAACAGACTATGAAAAACGCCGTGAAAGAGAAAACAAATAGGACAGCACCAAGGACGTCATGTTCACAAATGGCGTTCTGTTTTATGTTATAAAGAAACCAATAGCAGCAAAGGATAGGAGAACAGGAAATGATATCTATTATAATACCAAGCTATAACGAGGAGGGCAACGTGGCAAGATGTGCCTCTGTTGTGTCAAAGCTCCTCAGCGAGAACGGTATAGACTATGAGCTTGTTTTTGTAAACGACGGCTCAAAGGACAAGACGTGGGAGATAATCTCAAACCTCGCACGCAATGACGAACACATTGTGGGCGTGAACTTTTCAAGAAACTTCGGCAAGGAAAGTGCGATCTTTGCAGGTCTTGAAACGGCGAGAGGCGATGCCTGCGTACTGTTGGACTGCGACTTGCAGTTCCCGCCTGATGTTATAATCGAAATGTACAACATATGGAAAAACAATGATGTTGACATTGTTGAGGGCAGAAAAAATTCCCGTGGAAAGGAAAACCCTGTATACAAGTTCTTTTCACTGTGGTTTTACAAGATGATAAACAAGTCCAGCGGACTTGACATGGAGGCTGCCTCTGACTTCAAACTTCTTGACAGAGCTGTTGTGGATTCCCTTAACGCAATGCCTGAGAGGCTCACGTTTTTCAGAGCGATGTCAAGCTGGGTAGGCTACAAGACTGAGCGTGTTTACTTTGATGTTGCAGACAGAGAGGTGGGCGAGTCAAAGTGGTCTGTGAAGGGGCTTTTCAAGTTCGCAATAAACAGCATAACGTCATTCACCTCCGCACCATTGCAGGCGGTAACGGTATGCGGTGTTATAACGTTTATTTTCTCTGTCGTACTGGGACTTCACACCCTTATCAAAAAGCTTATCGGTGCGTCGGCGGTAGGATTTTCAACGGTCATAATCTTGCAGCTGCTCACTTCGAGCATTATAATGTTCAGTCTTGGAATAATAGGCTTTTATCTCTCAAAGATATACGAGGAGATAAAGCAGCGACCTAGGTACATAATCCGTGATATCATAAGAAAAGACGACGAGGAGAAAAAGAATGGAAAAGACTAAGAGCTCTCCCCTTTCATTCATAAAAAAATGGAGCTATGACAAGCGGCTGTATTTTCTTGTATTCTTTCTGCCTGTGGCGATAATGTTTTCAGCCTACGCATTTTTCAAGATACACCCTATCGGCGACAGCTCGGTGCTTGTGCTTGACCTAAACGGACAGTATGTTTACTATTACGAGCAGTTCCGTGACGCTTTCCACGGCAACGGCAGTTTTATATACAACTGGTCACGAAACCTCAGCGGAGAAATGTTCGGTGTGTTTGCATATTATCTTGCAAGCCCTTTTATGCTGATACTTGTGCTGCTGCCGAGAACGATGATGGCGACCTCTATCCTTATTTTACAGCTTGCAAAGATAGGAACGGCGGCGGTAACGTTCATGTTCTTCCTGAAAAAGATATCACCGCAAAAGCCTAAGACTATTTCCCTTGTGGTCTTTCCGACCATGTATGCACTTATGTCATACATGGTGGTACAGCTTATGGATCCTATGTGGCTTGACGGACTTATATATCTGCCGCTCATATGCTGGGGCGTTCACAGGCTCGTCGACGAGGGCAAGCTCGTGCCTTATATCCTGCCCCTTGCTCTTATGTTCATTGCACATTTCTATATCGGCTACATGGTGGGAATTTTCACGTTCTTCTATTTCTGCTGGTACTGTCTTTCAAGAGAGGGCAGGATACTGCCGAAGAAGTTCTTCTCACGCTGCGTGGCTTTTGGTATGGGCACGCTGGTGGCACTTATGTGTGCGGCGTTCGTTCTTATACCGGTTTACAACTCGCTGAAACTGGGCAAGTTTGAATTCACTGACCCTGATTTTTCTCTTGCAACACAGTTTGATTTTCTCACGTTCATAACAAAGCTTTTCCCAATGTCATATGACACTGTTTACCCTGAGGGTATGCCTATGATATACTGCGGAACGGCTGTATTGATACTTGTCCCGCTGTTCTTCATGAATGACAGGATAACAATGAAAGAAAAGACCTCCACAGGTCTGCTCACTTTCCTGCTTGTTATACTAATGTATATAAAGCCTGCGGACATGGCGATGCACGGTTTCCAAGTGCCGAACTGGCTGCCTTACAGATATTCTTTCATATTCTCGTTCCTTATGATAGTAATGGCGTTCAGGGCGTTTGAGAACCTTGAGGGCGTTACGGCAAAGAATATCGGCGGAATTTTCTTCGGACTTATGGTATTCCTATTCTGGTGCGAGCGAGAGAATTACGCCCACTTCCAGCTTTTTGAAACCAAGACAAGTGAAACAGGCGACACCACAAATGTGATACAGGGCATATGGGTATCAATGATAGCACTGGCGGCATATTTTGCACTTTTCTATCTTATCAAGAAATATCCAAAGTCAAAGGCAGTTTGCATTGTAATGGTGGGTGTTCTTTCGGTGGAGCTTTTTGCAAACAGTGCAGACACTATCGACAAGATAGACACTGACGTTGCATACAGCAAGTACACTTCCTATGAGCCTTACATGACGCAGACAAGAAACGCTGTATCAATGATGAAAGAATATGACCCGTCGCTCTTTTACCGCATGGAAGCGACTTTCCACAGAACTGTAAACGACCCTATCGGAACAGGCTACAAGGGCATTTCACACTCCAGCTCAACAATGAACGCACCTGCACTTATGATGCTCCACAAGCTTGGCTATGCTTACGGCGGTCACTACACAAAATATGACGGCACAACGTTCATGACGGACGCTTTGTTTGACATAAAATATCTTATGGACAAAACGGGCAACACTTCTTTTGTGGGCACAAGAGTGAAAGTCCCTGAGGAATACAAGCTCACCACGGAATACACTGAGGGCGACGCAACGTATAAATTCTACAACAACCCTAACGCTCTCGGTCTTGGCATGGTATCTTCAACGAGCATTGAGGACGTAAAGCTTTCCGAGGACAATCCTTTTGAAAATCAGAACATGATATTCAATGCTCTTGCTGGCACAACAAAGGAATATTTCACAAAGATACCTGTTATAAACAGTGAAATGGAGAACGTTTCTACATCTCAGCTCACTGACGGTCACACGAAATATTTCCCTACTGACACTTCAAATGCAGAATGTCACGTTGACTATGTTGTGAAAATGGACAAGGATTCATACCTTTACATGTATCTTCCTACCAAATATGAGCGTTCCTGCAACGTATGGATACAGGACGAGGACGATTATATCGACGGCTCTGAGCCTATGGAATATGCAGGTCAGTTCTTTGTGGGCGACAATTATTCTATACTCAATCTTGGCAAATTCTATGAGGGTCAGGAACTGAGGATACGCATAACGGTAGCGAACGACGACAACGAGGCATACTGGAAAGATCAGCTTTTCTACACCTTTGATTATGACAGCTTTGCACAGACCTGTGCGGATATGCAGAAAAACGTGCTTGATGTCACAAGCTTTGACGACACTTATCTTGAGGGCACTGTGAATGCTGAAAACAGCGGCTCGGTACTGTTCACAACGATACCGTATGAAAATGGCTGGACTATCACAGTGAACGGCAAAAAGGTGACGGCTGAAAAGTCACTTGACAGCCTTATCACGATCCCACTTGAGCAGGGCGAAAACAAGATAACGATGAAGTTCTCACCTGACTACTGGAATGTATCGCTTATTATAACAGGCTTTGGCGTTGTTTTGCTGGTGCTCATATTCCTGTTTGAATACAAGCGTGGAAAAGTCATGAAAAAGGTGCTTGCAAAAGCTAACTTTACGGCTGAGAGCAGTGAGAAAGCCACAACGCCTGTGATAAATGACACAAATGATACAACGGACGAGCCTCTCAGAATATACCGTCCTGACGATGATGACGACGAAAAACTCAGGCACATCAACGAGATGATGAAAAATATTCTCGACGAGGACAAGGATAGCGGCAAAAACGATAAATAGCGACGAAAGTTGCGAAAAAAATCTATTGACAAGACTTTTGTAAAATAGTATTATAATAGGGACGGAAATTATATCCGCCCCTATTTTTTCGGACAGCAGATAAAGACTTCACAAATGAAAGGACTAATCAAAATGGCAAAAAAGATCTACACAAAGAAGCTTACATACGCAGGAATGTCCCTGTGCCTGCTGAGTTTTTTCGCATTTATCCTCTCGGCAGCAGGTGCTCTTGCTGACCCTGTGGGAAAGCTCGTTTACAACAACGTTTTCACAAACAAGATAGACTTTATGTTCACCCCTGACATTTTCGCTTATGTGAACATTTACGGTCTAAGCTGTGCACTGGTAATATTCAGCCTTGTGGCATTTTTCACGTCTGCAAGGGCAAAGGGCAAGAAAAAGCTTGATGGTGCATTCGCAGGCTTTCTTATTCTTTTCCCACTGGTGGTAATGATAACAAAGGGCATAATGATATACTATGTTATGGTAAAAGGTCACTTCTCAAACGCTATCACAAGAGGCTATGACAATGACAAATTCAGGGTAGCACTTTCACTTGCTGACGATGTTCTGCCGTTCATTGCAGCTTTCCTGCTTTTCATAGGCGGACTTGTTATTGCAGGCAGACTTATGGGCGAGGATTTTGCAGTTGAGATACCGGTGGCAGCAAAGACGCCTGACAGCACTCCTGCACCCATACCAATGGCTGCACCTCAGGAGCAGAGCTTTGTTCAGCCTGACATAACCCAGTTTAGAAAGCCTGACAATGCTGAGCCTGTTATGTCACAGGGCGTAACAGAGCCTGAGATATCACAGGAGATACCGCAGCAGACAGAAGTCGCTGAACCAGCAGACACGGCTGAACAGTCTGCAGTAGAAAAGTGTCCGCACTGCGGTTCAGAGCTGAAAAGCGGAGCAAAATTCTGTAGTGTTTGCGGAAACAAGATCTAAGGCAACACATATACACTTCCATAAAAAACACGGCATATGCCACTTTTTCGGTGACATATGCCGTATTTGATTTTTATTAGTTTGCTGTGCTCTGACTTGTAAGACCATGCTTTACTCTGTCACGAACTTCCGCTCTCTTTGCGTCATTGAATCTGTCAAGCGTTCCCACAAGATAGCCTGTTATCCTTCTTATCCTCTGAAAAGGAACATCTGCGAAGTGATAATCAACGTCAACAAAGTCGCCGTCTATTTTAAGGTCTATCGCCTCGATAGTCTTTTCAGGATAAAGTTTCTGTGCCCTGTCGATATAAGAATTTATCTCCGCCTGCGACATCTCGCCGCCCGTTACGTTCACGTTTACCATTTTACCATTACCTCCGTTTTCTCCACTATCTATACATATTGTAACTGTGATAAAAGAATACCACAATATCTTGTATTTGTCAATAGTGAATACCAACAAAGCATGCGGTCACGATTTGTGGGGTATGACAGCTTTATCTGCCTTTCATTTCCTCTCTTATGCTTTTCCAGTCGGGGCAGAATTTTTCCACCAGTGCCCAAAAATCCTTGCTGTGATCCATATGGACAAGATGGCAAAGCTCGTGCAGGCAGACGTAGTCTATGCACTCTCGGCGAAAGACTATAAGCTTTGAATTTATGGAGATATGCCTGTTTGAGATACATCTTCCCCAGCTTGCGGTCAGGGGTTTTATTGTGACCTTATTGGGCACAAGCCCTGTGGCGTCGGACATTTTCTGCATACTGCGTGTTATCTCGGCGACAGTCAGGTCATTAATGAATTTTGTGGTCTGCTCTTTCACATAATCCCTGTCGCTTGTTTCGTTCACGGCAATGACAAGCTTGTCATTCTCTATCCTTGGCGGAAAATACTTATCAGCCTGAACCAAAGTCAGAGTAAGAAAGCTGCCGAGCAGCCGCAGCTTTTCACCGTCGCAAAATTCCTTTGGCAGACCAACGGCTGCCTTGTCGCTCTGCTCTTTTATCCAGCCAAGGTTGTTGTTTATAAAGCTTTCAAGCTGCTGTTTTGAGCAGCCGTAGGGCACACGCACCGTCAAAGTGCCGTCACGCATTCCCATAGCAAGGCGGTTTCGTTTCGCCACATCAAGGACGAAATCCACACGCTGTCCGTTTTTATCGGTAATAAAAGTATTATATTTCGGCACTCAGAACGCTCCTTTCTGCCCCGAATATCCAAAAACGCCGCACAAAGAACTGTGCGGCGTTGTATTTTACCACTGTACTGCTATAGAACTGTCCGTAGTAAGATAATCCTTATAGATATATCCTGTGAGAGGGCCGTCTATGTTCATAAATGTTATCTTCACATATCCGTTATCCTCATATTCAAGGACGTTTACCTCAACGCCAGGGGACATACAAACTATGTTCTCGGCCTCATTATCAGGTGCAACATGGAGATAAGCATACTCAGTAACATACATGACCTCAAGCACATCTGTCTGACTGGAATCGTCTGTAACGTCTGTTACCGCACCGCTTTCGGCTGAGCTGTCATCTTCCACAGCGGAAGTATCGGCAGGGGCTGAACTTTCCGCAGGCTCAGGCACGGACTCATCAGTATTTATAGTCGCAGTATTTATTCCCTTAGGCACTTCTGAACTGTTGCTTGCGAAAAGACCCTTTGCAAGCAGAAGTATCACGCACAGCACAAATATGCCAACAACGATTATTGCGACAACGCTTGCTGCATTTCCCGAAGTTTTGCGGGAAACGTTATTCTTGTTATTATCCATATCATACACGGCACAAGCCGCCGCATTTCGCCTCCTTTTGCAGGAACGACCCTGCGTACCTGCCAATAGGGCAAAGGTACATACATACATTATAATATTTTTTGCTCCTTATGTCAATGACAGTTTAATTACAATATTGTCACAAACGGCGAACTTCCACACCTTTCAGGCGTTTTTCTCCATATTTACGCAATTATTTTGACAATATAGCCAAATAGGGGTTTGCTAATTTGATTAAAATACATATTAACAAAATGAACGAAATATGTTATAATGAATTATGTACAGTGTATAAAAGAGGGAGGCAGGAATTTGCAAAAGAGAATAATCTGCGGTGCAGTGTCTGCGGCAATGTTTCTGACCCTTTTTTCTGCCTGCGGTCTGCCCAGTGGGAAAGCAACAGATATTGTAAACGTTCCCTCTGCCACTGAGATCGAGGCGGATAATAACAGCCCTGCAAAGATATTTTTTTCGGCATGGAACGGCAAAGAGATAACGCCTGAAACTGCAAAAGAGTATGATATGCTTTTTATGGACTCATCAGAAGAAAGCGATATGCGGTGGGCTGAGTTCTGCGAGTGCGTGAAAAACGGCACTGAGGCTGAGATAACCTTATGCACAAGCACGCAGGTGATACACGCTGAAAACTCACTGGAGGGTGACAATGGGATACTTACAGTGGATTCTGAAGATCTTTCTGACGGCAGTTTGAAGATATCCTCACAAAAGCTGTCCTCTGACTGTCTTTACAACGTTTATGAGGACGGTATGACGGTGTATTATGCCGGCAGCAGGCGGATATATCAGACTGAGACCGTTACAGATCAGCTTACTGACGTGCCTTTTGAACAAAAGGTATACGAATGCAGCTGCGACGCAAATATGACGTTCCCATATCAGAAGATGTTTTCAAACTATAATGATTTCAACGAATATTTCGTGAAATATAACGGTGAACTGCAAATACAGCAAATGAAAAAGGATATGGAGGCTTTCGAGAAAGAGGGCGGCTTTAACACCCATGTGGTTTTTCTCAGGGGCGAGCTTTCGGGATATGAGTACATAGACTATCATGTAGTAAGGGCGGTCAAGGACAAGGATTCTCTTTTCATATATGTTGCCAAGGAGATACCTGAGAACAAGGACGGAGCGACTGCGAAAAGGCAGATAACGGTAACGATCCCGTCTGAATATCTTGATGAGATAAATCCAAAGAATATAAACTGGATAGTTTTTACACAGGAATAGTATAGTAATGCTGGGCGGCTTTTAGTCGCCCTGTTTTTATTTTGACGATACAAATGCCGAAAGTTGACAGACAAAAGCATTAGTATTATAATAAAGTCAACGCCGACAGCTTTGTGCGGTGTTGCTCTATAAAAGACCGCAAGGAGAAATTTTTATGAAACTTTTTTATCCTGAGATATTTGAAAAATTTATCTGCACAGGTTCACAGTGTTCTGACAACTGCTGCATGACCGACTGGGACATTGAGATAGACGACGGCACTTACGGCTTTTACAAAAAGCTTGACAATGATATCGGCAGAAAATTTCTGAACTCTGTCACAGAAGAGGACGGCGTGAAATACCTTGTCCACTGTGACGGCAAGTGCCCAATGCTCAATGAAAAGGGGTTGTGCTCTGTGCAGCTTGCATACGGTGAGGAAAACATTTCCGACATATGCCGTGAGCACCCAAGGTTTTACGAATGGTTCGGGGATTACAAAGAGGCAGGTGTGGGTCTTGCCTGTGAAGAGGCTGTGAGAATGTATCTTTCTGACGCCGAGCCTGTGAGATTTTTCACCAAAGAGATAAACGAAGAGCCTGACGATCTTGAGTTTGACCCTGAGCTGCTTGAAATAATGCTTTTTGCACGAAAAGCATTTATCGACCTGCTGCAAAACAGAGAATTTTCACTTCATGACAGGCTGACAAACGTTTTGTCAGCAGCAGCTGAGATACAGGCTGCACTTGACGATGAGGATATTGAGGACATAAGACCCATTGCGGAGGAGCTTTATGACCCTGAGATAATAGCGGAACGTGCAAAAAGTCTTGAAAAGGCTGTGCCTGAAAAGCCTTTGGCTGCCGCTGAAAATATGCTTTTTTATCTTGAACATCTTGACTTTATCGGCGACACACTGCCCCTGCAGATAAAGGACGCAAGCCGCTTTGTAAAAAAGCTTTCCGCACCTGTCAAGGCTCAGGCTGGGGGCGAGTACGAAAAGCTTGCGGTGTATTTTGTATACAGATATTTTCTGAAAGCGGTAAGAGATTTCGACCTGCTTTCAAAGATAAAAGCCATGCTGGTGTTCGTTTTTGCCGCAGAGGTCATAAACGTTAGCCGTGAGCAGGACACTGCCGCACGCTTTGAAACTGTCAAGGAGCTTTGCAAGGAGATCGAATACTCCGGCGACAACATGGACAGGATATACGACGACAGCTATCTTTCTGACTGCTTTTCAGACGCCGCAATGCTTGCACTTCTGAAATGGTCGAACTAAAGGAGCAGATAGCCAAGCCCAAGGAGCAGCTTTACGTCTGCACCCTGCTTGTATAATATGTAAATAAGCAGACCGATAAGGGCTTTTTCCTCGTCTATCTTGATATTGCCAAGACTGCCCCCAAGCAGGCTGCCAAGTGCAGAGCTGCTTTGAGGGGCTTTTTGTGTGGTCTGACTACTGTGAGGCTCTTCTGCTTTTGGCGGTGCAGCTTGTGCAGGCTGTTCATTGCCGCCAACTATGCTCCGTGAACGCCTTTGCATTTCCCTCACACGCCTTATCGCCTCTTCCTGCATGGTAGTGAAATTATTGTCATCAGAATAAGCCAAGCAGATCACCTCCCAAAAGTCCGCTTTCTTTAAGTGCGGGATAGACCGCAAAAAGCTTGAATATTTTTATGAGCCTATCTATTTTCACCTGATTTTCTTCTTTCAGCAGCGGTCTTAACGCCATGAGCAGCTGGATATTTTTATCAGGCTTTGACGCCGACTGCATTATGCCTTGAAGTTTCATAAGCTTTGCAATGTCAAAGCCGCCCCCCTGCGGAGGTTGGGCAGGCTTGGTCTCCTGAGGCGGAGAGATACCCCCTAAGCTTTGCAGCAGCTGGGAAAAGTCCATGTTCTGAGCGTCCTGCTGAGGCGGAGTTTCGCTTTGACTGCCGCCCTCCGCCGTGAGCATATCCGCAAGCTCTTTTATCTGTTTCATGCTTTCCTCGTCATTGAGCACATTCTGTATTTTATTCATCAGATCGTCCAATTATTTCACCGCCTGTTCAAGCTTAGACTTATGACTTCTATTTGCCCTGAAGTTTTTTGAAAATAGCCCTTGCCTGAGGAGATGAGAGCACCTTTTCGGCAGTTTTCGGGTCTGACAGGGCTTTTTGCAGCATCATTGCCTCGTTCTGCGGCATACCCTGGAGTGCTCTGTCATAAACGCCGCTTTCAAGCTGGTTTTTAAGCACATCAGGAGTAGTGCCGAGCTTTTTTGAGGCAACGTTGAGAAGTGCCTGCATGGTCTTAGGATTCATGGAATTAAAGCTGTTTGCTGTGCTCATAAAAAATTCTCCTTTTTTCTATAGTATTTATAAATATTTATGTTATAATAGTAAGCGTTATAACTGAGTTATCATATTGTAAAAGGGGTGTGACCTTGAGAATAATCGTTTTTTCGGATACCCACGGCAATTATTCCGCAATGCACAAGATCTTCAAGAGGAACGGCGACGCTGATCTGTTTATTTTTCTTGGTGACGGTGAGCGCGACCTTGACAGCCTCAGGGTGCAGTATCTTGACAAGAAGATAGTAAACGTATCAGGAAACTGCGACTTTGCATCGCTTACTCCCGAAAATGATATTTACATGACCGACAACGGCATAAAAATATTTTTCACCCACGGTCACAAGTGGGGCGTTAAATATTCTACTGACAGGCTTTTTTACAAGGCTAAGGAGATAGGTGCTCAGATAGCACTGTTTGGTCACACGCACTGCCGTTATTATGCTTATGAAGAGGGCGTGCATATCCTTAATCCCGGAAGTGCCGGTGCACCGAGAGACGGCAAGCCTGCAAGCTACGCTTATATCGACATCACGAAGGACGGCGGCATATTCTGTAGTCATGTTGACCTATAATATGCGTCAGCGTGAGATATTGTTAAAATAAAAAGCGGACGAACACTTATCATGTTCGCCCGCATTTTTTATGCAAACTTTATTCTGATATCTCTTTTCTTACCCTTTCAAGCTCATCAAGGAACATCTGATCCGCATGGCTCAGGCGGTAGTTGCTCTGATAGATAAGAACGTCTTTATTTGTCTTTTTGAAATTAGGACATTTTCTCTGCACAAGGCCGTAGCGTTTCAATATCTCCTTTGGCAGAGGACTTACCCACATGAACGAGTCAGGACAGGCTGAAAGTATATCGAACTGGCTGCCTCTCTCATAAACGTAAACGTGTCTGCTGTGATTGTTCATTTCGGCGTTTTTCTTCTGATATGCCGCTGAGATATTCGGCACGATATTATCGCCGTGCAATACCTCTATGTATTTATCAAGGACAGTTTCGTTTATCTCCTTCTCTTTCGCAAGCTGGCTGTTCTCGCTTGTGATAAGAACATAATCGAACTCCCACACGTTATGATATTTCAGATTCTTTTCCTCTATCATTGACATGAAAAAGCTTTCATAAGCCACAGGGTAACGAATTATTCCCATGTTGTATTCGCACTCCACAATGGAGTTTATGGTTTCCATGGAATTCGTTTCCTTGACCTTTACGTCAAGCTCCACATTCCTGCCCATTTTGTTTATAAAGCAGGTGAAAGCATGGGTTATATAGCTTGCTCTCGGCAGCAGCAGGGAGAAATTCACTGCATTTTCGCCGTTATCCTTATAAAGGCTCTCCATTTTATCCATTTGAACAAGGATAGCCTTTGCATACTGCAAGAACTGTTTGCCCTTTTCTGTGGCAACAACGCCCTTTGCACTTCTTTTGAATATCGGTATGCCCACTTCCCTTTCCATTTCCTTTATGGCTTTTGACAGGTTAGGCTGACCCATATAAAGTGCGGAGGCGGCTTTTGTGATAGAACCGAGTCTTTCGACCTCTACCATATATCTGAGATGAGTTAAATTCATAGCTTTTTCCTCTTTTTGTTATCGGTATATAAAATTCTAAGGCCGTCATGTAATATTATATATGCTTTCGACCAATTTCATTATAAAGCTTTGTTAAAAACTTGTCAACCGCAGGGAGCGTTTTTTAACATTAATTTAACATAAGCCAAAGGCATTTTCAACTTGACAATGCGGTTATACTCTGCTATAATCTTATATGTTTAAATACGAAGGCTTACTTCTGCCGCCGGGTAGGAGTTTTGCGTCGGACCTGCTGTCATCAGGCTTTAAAAGACAGCGGTGTTCGGCGTTTTTTTGTGAGCCTTTTGCAGGAGGGAAAAAATGAAAGATAACTCACATCTTAAAGATTTTGCACGATACGCCTCGCTGAACGTTCTTGGAATGATAGGCGTATCATGCTATATTCTCGCAGACACGTTCTTTATCGCAAAGGGCATGGGTGCAGACGGCGTTACGGCACTTAACATAGCCATACCGATATACAGCCTTATCCACGGAACAGGTCTTATGATAGGCATGGGTGGAGCGACAAAGTTCGCAATATACAAAAGTCAGGGACGTGACGACGCAGGCAGCAGAGTTTTCACCTGTGCACTGCTTATGGCTTTAGTGCTTGGTATCATATACTTCCTTGGCGGAATGCTTTTTTCTCTGCCGCTGGCTAAACTTCTTGGTGCAGAGGGCAGCGTTGTGGGCATGACGAACACCTACCTAAAGGTGCTTATGATGTTCGGACCGTTCTTTGTGCTAAATGACACTTTCAACTGTTTTATAAGAAATGACGGCAGCCCAAAGCTTTCAATGGCGGCAATGCTCACAGGAAGTTTTTCAAACATAGTGCTTGACTATGTGTTCATTTTCCCACTTGATATGGGCATTTTCGGAGCTATCCTTGCAACCGGTCTTTCGCCGGTCATAAGCCTTTGCATACTGAGCGTATACAAATTCCGCAAAAAGAACAGTTTCCACATTGTCAAAGCAAGGCACGAGGCAAGAACTTTCGGCGGCATACTGTCCATAGGCGTGCAGTCGCTTATAACGGAGCTTTCCTCAGGCATCGTGGTGCTTGCATTCAACATAATAATACTTGGTCTTGCAGGCAACACAGGCGTTGCGGCATATGCAGTAATAGCGAACACCTCCATTGTGGCGGTATCAATATTCAACGGTATCGCACAGGGCGGCCAGCCTCTTATCAGCTCTGCCCACGGCACCGGTGACAAGGATTGTCTTAAAGCGATGCTTAGATACTCGGTGATAACTCAGCTTGTGATAGCACTGCTCGAATATTTGTGCATAGCGATATTCATAACTCCTATTGCTGCCATTTTCAACAGCGAGCACATCGACGCTCTTCAGCACATGGCTGAGGACGGCATGAAAATATATTTCACCGGTATGTTCTTCTCAGGATTCAACATAATAATCTCCGCATTTTTCGCAGCCTCGGAAAAGGTCGTTCCTGCCCAGACAGTCACCATACTGAGGGGCTTTGCACTTATCGTGCCAATGGCATTCGTTATGTCAAAGCTGGCAGGTCTTACAGGCGTATGGCTTGCTTATCCTGTGACGGAATTTATTGTTGCGGTGATATCAATCATATTCTATATAAGAAACAGGCACAAAGCCTGAACAAGTGCGGCAAAGTCATAAGCTTTGCCGTTTTCTTTTTGTGTATTTTTGCATAATGCTTGAAAAACGCTGATTTTTGTGATATTATAAAGGGTAGTGATAAATTTTGCGGAGGTCAACTGACAAATGATAAACACAAGCGGCGACACGCTGATAATAGATATAAGGGACGAGCTTTCCTTTGAATACGGTCACATTGACGGTGCGGTGAACATTCCTACTGACAGGCTTTATGAAAGCCAACTGCCTAAAGACAAAAAGCTTTTTATCTGCTGCAAAAGCGGACTTATAAGCGACACTGAGGCAGAAAAGCTCCGTGAGCTTGGCTATGACGCAGAAAACCTTGAAGGCGGCTACTACGGCTGGCTCAGGGAAAAGCTTTCAGAAGAGGTCATAGAGGATATCTCGCAGGACGCCGAGCGGAGCATACAAAAGAAATTCCGCAAGGAGATATGGAACAGGTTCACAAAGTCTGTGAACGAATATGAGCTTATAAAGCCTAACGACAAAATAGCGGTGTGCATATCAGGCGGCAAGGATTCTATGCTCATGGCAAAGCTCATACAAATGCTGCATCGACACAGCAAGTTCCCTTTCGAGGTAAAATATCTTGTTATGGATCCAGGCTACAGTCCTGCCAACCGTGAGATAATCGAACGCAACGCAAAGCGGCTGGGCATACCAATAACAGTGTTCGAGTCGGATATTTTCGATTCTGTATACAACATTGAAAAGAACCCCTGCTATCTTTGTGCACGAATGAGAAGAGGACATCTTTACAGCAAGGCTCAGGAACTGGGCTGCAACAAGATAGCACTCGGTCATCACTATGATGATGTTATCGAAACTATACTTATGTCGATGCTTTACGGCGGACAGATACAGACCATGATGCCAAAACTCAACAGCACGAATTTTGAGGGTATGCAGCTCATAAGGCCGCTCTATATGGTCAGAGAGGACGACATAAAAAGGTGGCGTGACTATAACGGGCTGCGGTTCATACAGTGTGCCTGCAAGTTCACCGACACCTGCACGACCTGTGCACCTGACAGCAGAACAGTTTCAAAGCGTATGGAGATAAAACAGCTTATTGCAAAGCTAAAGCTTGTTAATCCGCAGGTGGAATACAACATTTTCAAGAGTGTGGAAAACGTTATGCTCAATCAGGTCATTGCATACAAAGATGACGAAGGCAGACACAGCTTTTTGGAGAGGTTCAAAGAGGAATAAAAACGCATCAGCCGCAGGCGATACCTTAATTCCTCATTCCTCACTCCTCATTTCTCACTTATCTATAAGGTGGCAATAAATAATGATATTTCTATTTCTTCTGCCCTTTTATCTGGGCGTATCATCATACATGATGTTCCGATTTTTCTATTGGATGAAACATTGCAATCACAGATTCAACTGGCTGCGGTTCAAAGTGCCATTTGCAGTTCTATACCTTTTTATGGCACTTTCACCTGTTATAGCTTTCCTGCTGCCGAAATCCGCCTTTGCTATCATCATAAGACGTATCTCTACATACTGGATAGGCATTATGCTCTATGCCCTTTTGTATGTGGTGCTTTTCGACCTGCTAAGGCTTATCGCAAAGCACACAAAGCTGAAAAACACGTTTCTTTTTTCTCGTGGCAGCGTTATTTCCATTGGCTCTGTAGTGGTGGCGTGTGCGGTGGCGACCTGCCTTTATGGCATTTTCAATGCACGAAACATCAAGGTGAACGAATATCACGTCACCGTTGACAAGTCCTGTGGAGATACCAAACAGCTCAAAGCCGTGCTTGTGGCTGATCTTCACATGGGCTATGCCATAGGCGTTGACCACATAACAAACATGGTGGAGAAGATCAACGCACAAGACCCTGATATCGTCATTATAGCAGGAGATATTTTCGACAACAGCTATGACGGCATGGACGACCCTGAGGGCATAAAGGCTCAATTACAGTCCATAAAAAGCAAATACGGCGTTTATGCTGTCTACGGCAACCACGATATAGATGAAAAAATTCTCATGGGATTTACCTTTGACTGGGGCGGAAAACAGCTCCACAACGAGAAAATGACCAACTTTGTCAAAGACTGCGGCATTACGCTCATCAATGACGAATCGGTGCTTATAAACGATGAGTTTTATCTTGTGGGCAGACGTGATACCGACAAGCCGGGCACTGAGGACGGCACTCGTGCGGAGATATCTGAGCTTACAAAAGATCTTGACAAGACAAAGCCTATATTTGTTCTTTCCCACGAGCCTGACGAACTTCAGGAAACTGCTGACGCAGGTGCAGACATTGATTTTTCAGGTCACACCCATGACGGTCAGCTTTTCCCAGGCAATCTGACCATTGGCCTTTTCTGGGAGAACCCTTGCGGCATGATAAAAAAGGATAATATGTACTCCATTGTCACCTCAGGCGTGGGCGTTTACGGCACGTTCATGAGAGTGGGCACTGACGCTGAGATATGCACTGTTAATATTGATTTTGCAGGATAAATAAAAGGTCTGTCACCGAAAAAGTGACAGACCTTTTTTTTATACTACACAACATCTTTTTCAAAAACAGCAGTGACAGCCATATCACCGTCAACGGTGACGGTCACAGACTGAGAGTCTGCGTCAGACTTTGCAACGCCCTCCCAGTGGTCAAAATGCCAGCCGGTCTTTGCCTGTGCGATCATTTTTATCTCACAGCCGTCAAAATATGTGCCGCTGTAGCCGCTTTCAAGCTCCACGCCGCCTATAAGGACGCTACCCTGCTCACTGTCGGCAACGGATATTTTCACTGTTCTCTGGTCATAAAGCCCGAACTCTCCTGCAAGATAAGTGAGCACACGCTCATATCTGCCGTCAATGAAATTCTGCCAGCGAGCCAGCATAGGGTCGGTGGCTTTCTTTCTGTTCGCCCAAGTTGGAAAACGCCTGAAATAGTTGTCAAGCTCGCCGTAATAAATATCCTTGTAGCTTTCAAGATACTCACCGAACCGCTCAGGTGTGAAATTCACACTGCCATACTGGCAAGCGGCTGATGTGAGTTTCAGGGAGAATCCCTTGTTTTTTATCAAACTGCAAAGTATACCTCCAAGCTTTGTTTCAGACTTGCTTTTCAGATATGAGAACATATTTCTGTTAAGATATTTTTCATTATAATGGTCGCCTGAGGACTCTGTATCAAACAACATAAAACGCCACCTGCCGTCTGCATAGCTATTGCCTTGCTCGATGGTCCTTGTCCGCCAGCAAGCGTAATTGTTCTGCGGCCAATCGTCATTGAAAATATAAAGCTCGGCGGCGGCATAGTCCGCCAAATTGTCCATATCTATCATTGCACAGGCTTTTTTATAGTTTTTCTCATCAGACATATCGTTTTCGGTGATAAATTTATACATATCCTCAAAAAGCTTTTTGTCCTCAGTTTCGCCCTCGCTAAGCTCGTCATTTTTGTATACAACAACGTTGCTCTTTGCAACACCGTATTTATCAGCAAAATACCTGTCGCTGTAATCCGACTGCAAGGTATAAAGTCCCCAGTATTCGCCGTCTATGAACAGCACGCAGGCTGTTCCCGTCTGAGTTTCGACGCCCCTGCCTGATGCCATACTCTGTATCATCGTGTCCTTGAACTTTGAATAATTGGCGTCATTTCCGCCGTTTCTAAGCACAAAGGTCTTGCAGGAATCAATACTCACTCCGTTTATATCTGTGTAGTTATCCCAAAACGCCGTATCAAAAGAGCTTTTGCCGTAGTCGCCCCTTGCATAAAATCTGAACGACTTCTGATAGTCAGCCCTTGACCAACCGCCTTGTATCCTCACGCCGCAGTCCTGTGATATCAGGCTGTTGCCCTCGCTGTCGAAATACTCCACATAACATTCCTTTTCCCACTCTCTGCCACGCTGATTGTAGTTAGCAGGGATAGAGCCGTCCCAAGGGTGGTCGGGGTTTTCTTCGTCATATTCCTCATAGACTTCTCCGAGGCTGTAAATGCCCGTTTTTTCGTTGAAAAGCCCGTCAGGGTCGGTGGTGAGGGATATAATAGGCAGTCCGTTATGATCTTCGCTTGAAACGCCCACAAAATATGTTGCTGTGACTGTTCTTCCGCACTTTCCGCTCGTGCCCTCCGCACAAGCCCTTATCACAGTGCCTTTATCAACTGCACTTTTGTCAGGCAGTTTTATGCTGTCACGATAATCAAGCTGTATTTTCATAGGGTCATAAGCCGAAAGCACATTTTCATCATCTGACCTATCGTATATCTTCAGTGCCTTTTTATAGACCTTTCTCGTATCAGATGTTGCAGGGTCTGTGCCGTCTGTGGTATAATACACGGTCTGACCCTCTCCTGCGGTTATCTCAAGGTCAAAAGCCTTTTTATAGCTGCCTGCCGCCTTTGAGAACACAGGCGTATCGCCAATAGTTTTTTCCGCATTTGCCGCCAGTGGAGTAGGCTCTGAAACATACATTGTCCCGTCTGCATTTTTTGAAAAGCTTACGCCCTTGTCAAGCTTTGGCAGCTTTATGCTTTCACACTCAAGCGAATTATACCTGAGTATTATCTCCGCCTCGCTGACCTTGCCGATATTGAAATCCGCATGAGGAAAATCAGCGTTTTCAAAGCCTGCTGATGAGCAGTATACCATTATATAGTCATGAGCCTTCACAACATATCCGCCCAACGGCTGGTCAGCACCGCCGTTTTTAGAAAGTGAAAATTCCGAAAGGGAAATATCTTTGTTTGTTGGATTATATATCTCTATCCAATCGCTTGGATCTCCGTTCTTGTCTTGCTTATCCGTTTTCTTTGATGTTCCGCTGTTTGAGGGGCATATCTCGCTTATGTATATCTTTGGCGGTTCAAGCATAAATGCAACCAGCATCACAACTGCCGCAACCGCTGCCAGACAAAGCCCTATGACGGAAATCCTTTTCAGGTCCAATCTGAAACCTCCTGCCTTGCAATATTACAGATATCATTATAGCCTTTTTTTACATTTCTGTCAACCGTCTGCAACAAAGCTTGCCCTGCAAGTCATTATCATGCTTAAAGCAAGCCCATATGCTATCAATGTCACATAAAAATGAAAGTCGCCGGACTTTACAATTCATTACGGCTGCAAAACATACAAAATCCGTGGGAGTTTTCCCTGCGGCTTTTACTATTTCTACAATCCTTTGAACTTTTACTTGACAAACTTTTACGGCTGTGCTTTAATAGAGTAGTAGGGTAAAATCCCCGTAAATACGAAAGGAATGGTACATATATGAAGTTAAGAAAAGTTCTGGCACTTGCCGCTGCTGCGGTAATGGCTGTAGCTGCTCTTGCATCATGCGGCGTTAAGGAGGATTCCTCGACCACATCAAATGCAGGCGGCTCATCAGAAAAGCACTATAAGATAGGCATTGTGCAGATAATGGAGCACACATCTCTCAACACTATCAGGGACGCTGTTATAGACAGACTTGCAGAGCTTGGCTATGTTGACGGACAGAACTGCACTATCGACGCACAGCAGGCTAACAACGAGTCAACAACTGTTCAGCAGATACTCGACCAGTTCAAGGCTGACGGCGACGATATCATCATCGCTATCACAACACCATGTGCACAGCTTGCCGCTCCATACTCTGAGGAGATACCGGTAGTATTCTCCGCAGTAACAGACCCTATCGGTGCAGGTCTTTGCGACTCACTTGAGAGCACAGGTGCGAACATCACAGGTACATCTGACAAACTTGCTATCACAAAGATACTTGACTTTGCACTTGAAATGAAACCTGAGATAAAAACTCTCGGCTATCTTTACAACACAGGCGAGGACAACTCAGTTTCAAGCCTTAAAGAAGTAAAGGCTTACTGTGAAGAAAAGGGTATCACTGTTATCGAGGGTGCTGCGTCAAACACATCTGAGGTACAGGAGGCTGCTCAGAACCTGGCTGCAAAGTGCGACGCTGTATTCTCACCTAACGACAACACTATCGCAGGTGCAATGGGCACTGTAACAGAAGTTATGAACAAGGCTAAAGTTCCAATGTTCGTTGGTGCAGACTCAATGGTAATGGACGGCGGTCTTGGCACTGTTGGTATCGAGTATTCCGACCTTGGCAAAGAAACAGCAAACATGGCAGCTCAGATACTCAGCGGCGAAAAGAAAGCCTCAGAGATACCAATAAAGGTATTCAACGAGGACCTCAGCACTTATATCAACAAGACAACTGCTGACACTATCGGCATCACGATTCCTGACGACATCGCAAACGGAGAAAAGACAGTTTACTTCAATTAAACTATTGCAAAATCAAAGCAAACATAGTATAATAGTAGGGAGTGGGAGATCCGCTCCCTGCTATTTTTTATTGAAAGGAAAATTATATGAAACTGAATAAGAAAACAGTTATCTCGCTTATTCCGAAAATGGTGCTCATAATATTACTTCTTGTGATAATAAACACTCAGCTCACGGAAAGCGTTGTTACGGGAACATTTGAAAAGGGTCTTGTTTTTGCTATCCTTGCACTGGGAATTTTCATTTCCTTCAGGATACTTGATATCCCTGACCTGTCGGTAGACGGAACTTTTACACTTGGCGTTGCGGTATCTGTAATGCAGGCTTTCAACGGCGACCCTGTGAAAGGCATATTGCTGTCCATAGTGGCAGGAGCTATTGCAGGAAGTGTGACGGGAATACTTATCACAAAGCTCAACGTTCAGCCTATCCTTGCGGGAATAATCACAATGACGGCTCTTTACTCCATAAACCTGAAAATCATGGACAGACCTAATATTTCCCTCTACAAGAAAGATACTATATTTACAATGGCTCAGAAATATTTCGGCGACTATTACAAGCTTGCGGCGGCAGGTATCGTGCTTATTATTGCGGCGGCACTGCTTTTCTGGTTTCTTAAAACTCAGGCAGGAATGTCACTTAGAGCAACAGGCGACAATGAATACATGGTAAGGGCGTCGTCCATAAACTCTGACAGAATGAAGATAATGGGCTTTGCTATTGCAAACGCTTTGGTATCCCTTTCAGGTGCTATGTATGCTCAGTATTCCTCAGCAGGCGACTCAAACAGCGGTACCGGTATGCTTGTGGTAGGTCTTGCCTCTATCATTATCGGCGAGATATTCTTTAGCAAGCACTCTATTCTCTGCGGAATACTTGCGGCGATATTCGGTGCGGTGGCATACAGATTCGTTCTTGCTTTTGCAATGAATCTCGGCATGGACAGCAACTACACAAAGCTTTTCTCAGCCTGCATAGTTGCACTTGCTATCTCCCTGCCTGCTATCAAGAAGTATATCACAAAGGCATACAAGCGTGTATGCGGCGACAGACAGGAGGGTTAATATGCTTAAACTTGAAAATGTAAACATAACCTTCAACAAGAACACTGCCAACGAGCGTAAAGCGTTACAGCACATAGACCTTGACGTTAAGGACGGAGATTTTGTTACGGTAATAGGTTCAAATGGTGCAGGAAAATCCACGCTTATGAACGTTATCAGCGGTAGCTACGAGGCTGACAGTGGCAAGATATTCCTTGACGGAAAGAACATCACTCACCTTAAAGAACACCAGCGTGCAAGAACCATAGGCAGGCTTTTCCAAGACCCACTCAGGGGCACTGCACCTAACATGACCATTGAGGAAAACCTCGGTCTTGCCTACAGCCGTGGAAAACGCCGCTCACTCACTATCGGTATCAGGAAAAAAGACGTTTCAGTATTCAGAGAAAGGCTCAAAGAACTTGACCTTGGTCTTGAGGACAGAATGAAAATGCCTGTGGGACTGCTTTCAGGAGGTCAAAGGCAGGCTCTTACGCTGCTTATGGCAACTATCGTTACCCCTAAGCTGCTGCTCCTTGACGAGCACACTGCGGCTCTTGACCCTAAGACTGCGGAAAAGGTCATGAAGATAACCGACAAGATAGTAAAAGAAAACGCACTGACTACTCTTATGATAACCCACAATATTTCAAACGCCATTGAATATGGCAACAAGACTATCGTAATGAGCCAAGGCAAGCTGCTGCTCACTATCGAAGGGGAACAGAGGGCGAACATGACGGTGGAAAAGCTTATGAAACTTTATTCCGACACCGCCGAGGACGCACTCTCAGACAAGATGATACTGCAAGAATAATTAGGCATACAAAAAGCTGCGGAGCGAAAACTCCGCAGCTTTTACTTTTGTTCTTTCACACAATGCTAAACATATTCTATATCTATTCCTGCGAGCCTTGCTCTGCCCTTTATGACAAGGGTCTTTTCTTTCTCTTCAAAAGACCCGTTAGGCTGTTCTACTCCGCCGAGAACGCAGCCGGCCTCCACCTTTACGCCCCAGTTTTTCGGGATATAAAGCTCCACCCCGCCGCAGAGCACGTCAACATTCAGCTCGACTTCGTTTCCTGCCATATCAGCAGAATCGAAATACACCTCCATACCGCTGTAGCGGCAGCTGATGTCAACTCTTTTCAACACCTTTGAGGTTATATACTTTGTGCAGCCTGAAAATCTTGCGTCGATACGGACATACTCTCCGTCGTCTGAGGACTTATCCCATGCAGGATTGTCTGTGGTGTGGGTAGTCCACTTGTTTTGGGTGAATCTGTAGCGATAAGGGAAAATGAATGAAAATCCCACGCTCAAAAGCAGTGCCGCACCGAGAACAGGCCATGGGGTGAACTTCTCGATGCCAAGAGTTTCATCAAAGAGTATCGCCATGATAGCAAGAGGGAAGAATATTCCCCAGAAGTTAAGGTGTCTGACGCTTGTTACGATAACAGGAACGAGCAAGAGTGAAATTATAACGCTCCAAACGCTCACACTTCCCAGCAGACCGGTGCGGTCGAGAATAAGTGCAACGCCTGCAAGGATAAAGAACAAGCCCCATATAAGATTTTTGTTTTTCATAGAAATCTCCTTTCTCCAAGTCTGAGCTTTAAAAGCTTGTAATAGCTCCGTGAGGCGTAAAGCTGCTTGTGCGTGCCTGCAAAGCTTATAAGGCTCGCAGAGGTTATGTTTCGCTCAACAGAATAGATATGTTTCACGTTCACGATAGCGGATTTTGACACTCTCACGAATTTTCTCGGAAGTATCTCTTCAAGCTCAAAAAGTTTCATTTTCACTTGAAAAACGTCGTCGGAGGTATGTGCGTTCAAGCTATGCTCCCCTGTTTCAAAAAACAGAATAGAGTCAAGAGGCGGATAAAACTGAACAGCGTCTTTGAAAAAAGCTATCTCAGGCTCGCTCTCAGCGGACTCCGCCGCCCTTTTCATTTTAAGCACACGTTCATCAGGCTGGGCACACCTTATAACTATCTCGTCCTCAGGCATTGCCTCGTCTATCTCTATCCTGACCTTCACGCTTTCACCCCCGTTTTATCTGACAGCCTTATTATAATCTATTTTTCCCTTTGTGTAAACCCCTTTTGACTGACAGGTGCAGATTTCTATGCAAGAGGTCATTTTTACAGCACCTAGGGGTGTTGACCATGCAACACCCCTCGATAACTTATATATGATTCTGCACGGGAGATTTTATGGCAAAATAGTATACAAATTTTCCTTTTATTTTTTTACATTAGTAACAGTCTTTTTCACAGACACATTTGTGCCGATAAGATATTTTAGCACATTAAAGCATATCTGTCAAATAAAAGAACACGCCCCCATCCATTTGAACGAGGGTGTGTCCTTTGCGTGAAGATCTATGAGAAATCATTTGGAGAGGTCGATATTTCTTACAGCGTCCCTGACTTTGAGAACAAAGGTCGGAGAAACTGAAAGCTCGTCAATGCCCATTCTCAGGAAAGTTTCCGTGAGGCTGGTGTCAGCGGCAAGCTCGCCGCATATGCCTATCCATGCACCGTTCTTGTGTGCATTCTCTGCGGACATTTCAATAAGCCTTAGTATAGCCTCGTGGTGAGTGTCGCAGAACTGCTCGATATCAGGGTTCTGTCTGTCGCAGGCGAGAGTATACTGGGTAAGGTCGTTCGTGCCAACGCTGAAAAAGTCCACAAGCTTTGCAAGCTTGTCGCTAATGATAGCTGCCGCAGGAGTTTCTATCATTATTCCTATCTCAACTCTGTCGGAAACTGTTATGCCCTGCTCTTTAAGCTCCGCCTTCACCTCGTCGCACAGAGCAAGTGCTCTTTCCACTTCCGATACGCTTGTTATCATCGGGAACATTATGCCCAGATTGCCGTATACCGAGGCTCTGAAAAGTGCCCTGAGCTGGGTCTTGAATATCTCAGTTCTTGTGAGGCATATCCTTATTGCTCTGTAGCCAAGTGCAGGGTTATCCTCTTTTTTCAGACCGAAGTAATCCACCTGCTTGTCTGCACCGATATCAAGCGTTCTTATAATTACCTTTTTGCCTGCCATGCTCTCAAGAACACGCTTGTAAGCCTGAAACTGCTGCTCTTCTGTAGGAAAATCGGAGTTTTCAAGATAGAGGAACTCACTTCTGAAAAGTCCTATTCCGCCTGCGTCATTAAGCAGCACCGCACCGATATTGTCAACGCTGCCGATATTTGCATAAATATTTATCTTTCTGCCGTCCTTTGTGACATTTTCCTTGCCTTTGAGGGTCTGTAAAAGACGTTTTTTCTCCTCGTCTGCATTCTGCTTTGCGGTAAGCTCAGCGGTGGTCTTTTCATCAGGGTCAACGAATATCTCTCCTGTGAAACCGTCAACGATAGCAAAGTCGCCGTCCTTTATCTCAGACATGAACTTGCTGCCCACGCCTATTACAGCAGGTATGTTCATGTTTCTTGCAAGGATAGCCGTATGTGAATTTGACGAGCCGTGTGCAGTAACGAATGCCAGCACCTTGTCCTTATCAAGAGATATAGTTTCGCTTGGTGCAAGGTCGTCGGCACAGACTATCATCTTGTCGTCACCTGCCGAACCGTCGCTTACGCTGCCTGTGAGATTTGCGATTATCCTGTTTGAGATATCCTTTACGTCTGCGGCTCTTGCCTGCATATAAGGGTCGTCCATTGATGCGAACATCTCCGCAAAGTTATCGGCTGTCACCGCCACCGCATACTCTGCGTTGACCTTCTGGCTGTCAATTATATTCTCTATGGACTCGTTGTAATCATCGTCCTCAAGCATCATCATGTGTATCTCAAAGATCTGAGCGTTTGTTTCGCCAACCTCTCTGAGAGCCTTGTCATAAATGTTTTGCAGCTGTTCTGTTGCCGCCTGCTTGGCCTCGGCAACTCTTTTCTTTTCATTCTCGCTGTTCTCTGTGTGAACACGTTTTATAGCGGTATCCTGCTTTTTGAATACTGAGATCTTACCCATTGCTACCGCACCGTAAACGCCTTTTCCTGTATACTTAGTCATAAATATCCGCCCCTTTTCTCATAGATCTTATTATTCTTCACGCTGTTTCCAGCCGATGGGACGCTCCTGCGAACACGCCGCAGAAACGTCCCGCCGACTGGACGGCTTTGACCGCCCAGCTGACGAATGAAATCTTACAGAGTTTCCTCAAAAAATGCCTTGAGTGCCTCGGCAGCCTTGTCCTCGTCTGCACCCTCGCAGGTAACAGTAACAGTGTCGCCGTGCTTAACGCCCAGACCCATAAGAGCCATAAGCTTTGTGATATTCACGCTCTTTCCGCCCTTTTCGATAGTGCAAACGCTCTCGAACTCCTTTGCTTTCTTTGCAAGAAGTCCTGCTGGTCTTGCGTGGATACCAACTTCGTCTGTGATAGTGTAGCTAAATGTTTTCATGATACATACCTCCAAATAATTATTTGATCTTCAAAATTATATCCCCTGCCGATATGCTGTTTTCGGCAGCAGGTTCAACAGACGCATAATCGTCCGTGTTGCCAATGATGATAGGTGTTGTCACCTTATAGCCTGCGGCTTTGATCTTATCTATATCAAAGCTTATGAGCAGGTCGCCTTTTTTAACTTTCTGATCATCGCTGACGTGTGCCTCAAAATACTGTCCTCCAAGCTTGACAGTGTCGATACCGATATGGAGCAGTATCTCAACGCCCTCGTCCGACACCATATTGATAGCGTGCTTTGTGTCGAAAACGCTGTCTATCTTTCCGTCACATGGAGCATAGAGCTTGCCCTCAGACGGCTCTACCGCAGCACCCTCGCCCAGTATCTTCTGTGAGAACACCTCGTCCTCAACGTCCTCAAGCTTTACAGCCTTGCCGTTCATGTGAGAGTAAAGTGTTATTGTCTTGCCACTGGTGTCTGCACTCTCGGTCTGCGGTTTTTCCTCTGCCTTTTCTGCAGTTTCCTCAGTGCCGATAATGCTGTCAGGATCGTCGCTGTATGGTGAATCGATAAAGTCCTCAAGGTCTGATTTTATAACGGAGACCTTAGGGCCGTAAATTACCTGAACGCCATTGCCCTTGTGGATAACGCCTGACGCACCGCTTGCTTTGAGCATATCGTCCATTACCTTTGCGGCGTCGTTTACAGTAACTCTCAGTCTTGTTGCACAGCAGTCAACATCCGAAAGATTTTCCTTGCCGCCAAGACCTTTGAGTATCATTGCACTTACAACGTCTGACGCTCTCTTATCTGAGCCTTTTGCCTTTGCAGCCTTAGCCTCGTTCACATCACTTCTGCGATAGAGCTTAGGCTCAACGTCATCAGGCTCTCTGCCTGGCGTTTTAAGATTCATCTTTGTTATCATGAAATAGAATACAAAATAGTAAACTACCGCATAGATAAGTCCAACAACAACTATCCAAATCCAGTGGGTCTTTGCATTGCCCTGCAAAATTCCGAAGAGGGTCATGTCTATAAGTCCACCTGAGAATGTCATTCCAACACCGACGTTAAGAATGTGCATGAGCATATATGAAAGTCCTGCCAATACGCAGTGAACAGCGTACATAAGAGGTGCAACGAACAGGAATGTGAACTCAAGAGGCTCTGTTATACCTGTAATCATTGAAGTAAGAGCGGCCGACAAAAGCAAACTTCCTACTACCTTTTTCTTTTCAGGACGAGCTGTTTTATACATTGCAAACGCAGCTGCCGGCAAACCGAATATCATGAATGGGAACTTTCCTGCCATAAATCTTGTTGCTGAAACGGAGAAAACTTCTGTTGACTTCGACGCAAGCTCTGCAAAGAAAATGTTCTGTGCACCTGCTACCATGTTGCCGTCTATCATCATCGAGCCGCCAAGCTCTGTCTGCCAGAAAGGCATATAGAAAACGTGGTGAAGTCCAAACGGGATAAGTGCACGTTCAAGTATTCCGTATATCCATGTGCCTGCATAGCCTGAGTTGAGAACGAGCACGCCAAGCTTTGAGATACCAAGCTGTACGATAGGCCACAGATAGAACATTATGATACCAACGATAAGGTATGTGATAGTTGAAACGATAGGAACGAATCTTGTTCCGCCGAAGAATGAGAGCACCTGCGGAAGTTCTGTTTTATAGAACTTGTTGTGCAGTGCCGCAACGCCAAGTCCAACGATTATACCGCCGAAAACGCCCATTTGCAGCGTGGTGATACCAAGCACTGTCGTTGTGGAGTTTTCTGCCATTGCCTCAACGCCGCCTTTTGCGGTGATAAGAGCACTGATAGTGGTGTTCATTACTATATATGCGATAGCACCTGAAAGTGCTGCGACTTCTTTTTCTTTCTTTGCCATTCCGATGGCAACGCCCATTGCAAACAGCAACGCAAGGTTATCGAAAACGGCACTTCCCGTTTTGCTCATTATGTCGAGGATAGTGTAAAGCACACCGCCCTCATAGATGAATTTGCCAAGGTGATAGGTCTCGATAGTTGTGGCGTTTGTAAAGGAGCTGCCTATTCCTAGGAGCAGTCCAGCCACTGGCAGCAGTGCAATAGGGAGCATGAACGAGCGTCCCACACGCTGCAATACGCCAAAAATTTTATCCTTCATAACAATAATATCCTCCATGATCAATTTATCTCAGCTGAATTATCATTATGGTACCGTTAATGATAATACCGCAGCGAATACATTATATATAAGCTGTGGCAACAATGCCTATCCGCTTATTTTTTTCAGATGAATAGTAAGAGTTATCATTTCATCTTCCGATATAGTTTTAGCATAATTCTTCAAAATATAATCCTGCATATGCTTTGCACATTTATACTGCTTTTTGAATTTCGTTTTTACGATATCAGCGAAGTCCTCATCTCTGCTGAGAACGTTTGGCAGCTCCTGTGATTTGAAAAGTCTTTTCGCAAGAAATTTTAAATGAACGAGAAATCTTTCATATGCCACTGACGTTTTATTTATCTTTCCTGACAGACAAGCGTCTGCGATCTCTGCACAGCCGTTCACCATTTTGGTGATATCCTGTATCTGTCCCATTTTTGTGCCCAGCCTTGCGTTTATAATGTGCATTGCGATAAAGCCTGCCTCATCGCCGCTAAGCTCAACGCCAAGCCTTTGATATATCTCTGCCACGCAATATCTTCCAAGAGCAAGCTCTTTAGGAAAGCAATCGCTTATGGCGTCCATGAGAGGATTATCAAATTCAAGCCCTTGCTTTTTTCTTTCAATGGCGAAAGAAATGTGGTCTGAAAGTGTTATTATAAGCGACTCGTTGAGCTGACCGTCGATATGTGAAGAAATATAATCCACAAGGTCTGCTGTGAGTTTTATGTGCTCATATGGTATCTCGGTCAGGCACTCGATAAGTCTTTTTCTAAGCTCTGAGTCTGTGACAAGATACATTTTCTGAATCTTATCCTTATCAGGCTCGTCGCCGTATTTCTTTCCAAAGCCTATTCCCTTGCCTGAGATTATCTGCTCTTTTCCTTTATCGTCTATAACGCTTACGGTGTTATTATTTATCACCTTGATTATTTTCATTAAAATTCCCCCTATAAAATCAAAAAAACCAACCTTAATACGAACCTACACAATATGTCCGTACAAAAGTTGGTTATGCCCAGTCTATAAACTGTCTCTTATACACATCTGACGCTGCCGACGAATTAGACGGTGTAGAT
>UQAR01000017.1 GCA_900539095.1 uncultured Ruminococcus sp. | reverse complement strand
TGTGTATAAGAGACAGCTGTTCGCCCCTACAGATTATTCGGGAAAGTTTGTCATGCCGCAAAATCGCTACGCTCGGTGGTGGGTTTTGCTTTGTGCTTGGTCTTTGCTTTGGTCAGCTATGCCCATTCCTCACTCCTCATTCCTCATTCCCCTGTGTTGCTTTTTCTCAAATTTTGTGTTATACTATATTTATATATAATTCCAGACAGGAGGCTATTCTCTATGTTCCTTTCAGATAAAACCGTTGTTCTCGGTGTCAGCGGCAGTATCGCTGCTTATAAAATTCCTACTTTGGTAAGACTGCTCAAAAAGCAGGGCTGCAACGTTCAAGTTCTAATGACGCAGAACGCCACACAATTCATCAACCCTATCACTTTTGAATCCCTTACAGGCAACAAGTGCCTTATAGATACTTTTGACAGAAATTTTCAATACAGCGTTGAGCACGTTGCTCTTGCTAAGCAGGCTGATCTTGTTATGATAGCTCCTGCCTCGGCTAATGTTATCGGCAAGATAGCTTACGGTATTGCTGACGATATGCTCACCACCACGGTCATGGCTTGCCCTTGCAAAAAAATGATATCCCCTGCCATGAACCACAATATGTATCACAATCCTATCGTTCAGGACAATTTGGAAAAGTTGAAACGTTTCGGCTACGAGATAATCACCCCTGACAGGGGTATGCTGGCAAATGGTGATGACGGTGACGGCAGAATGCCTGAGCCTGAGGTGCTTTTTGAATACATTCTTCGTGAGCTTGCCTGTGAAAAGGATCTTGCCGGCAAAAAGGTTCTTGTGACGGCTGGTGCGACCATGGAGGCTATTGATCCTGTGAGGTACATCACTAATCACTCAAGCGGAAAAATGGGCTGTGCACTTGCTAAGGCTGCTATGCTGAGGGGTGCAGAGGTGACTTTGGTGGCAGGTCACATGGAGGTACAGCCGCCTATGTTCGTGGACGTTGTGGACGTGAAGTCGGCGGCGGATATGTTTGTGGCTGTCACTAGCCGTGCGGCTGAGCAGGATATCATTGTAAAGGCTGCAGCGGTGGCTGACTACACGCCTGTTGAGGTGGCTGACAACAAGATAAAGAAGTCTGACGATGACATGAAGATAGAGCTTAAACGCACGCAAGATATTCTCGGATATCTTGGTCAGCACAAGAGGGGCGGTCAGGTCATATGCGGTTTTTCTATGGAAACTCAGGACGTTATCAAAAACTCTGAGAAAAAGCTTACCAACAAAAACTGTGACATGATATGTGCAAACTCTTTAAAGACCGCAGGTGCAGGATTCAAGACGGACACTAACGTTATCACGCTTATCACTGAGGGCGGTGCTGTGGAGCTGCCTATGATGACGAAAGAGGACGCTGCTCACAGGATACTGGACGAGCTTGCGGCGATGTTATAAATGTACGATAATATGTACAGATAGACAGATCACGAAAGGAAATACGCCATATGAAACGTATTGAGATATATGAAAACGGCATTAACATAGTATTTGAGATAACAGACGACAACGAGGCAAAGCTTTTGCACTTCTCTGCCCTGCCATTTGATGAGGCAAAAACTGCCTCATACATGGGGCTGAAAACTTTCAGACCTGTAGAGATACAGGCGAGCGGTATCGACCGTCCTGACGAGCGTCACGGCAACAAATATATTGTGACCGCTCCGGGCTGGAGAATGAAGTTCAAGGATTTCCGTGATGTGAACAATGATCTTGGCAGAAAGCTTGAACTTGTGACCTTTGATGAGGGCACAGGTCTTGAGGCTGTGTCCCACTATCAGTTTTACACCGGCACATCTGTTGTACGCTGCTGGACGACCCTCACCAACAAGGGCAACGAAGTGCAGACCATTGAATATATGTCCTCGTTTGCATTGACAGGTGTGGAAAAAGAGGGGCTTAAAAAGCCTGAGGACAAGATGAAGATATGGGTATGCCACAACTCATGGCAGCGTGAATTGCAGTGGCAGGACTACACTCTTGAACAGGTGGGGCTTGCGTCCTCTGCAAAGCCTACGGAGCAGCGTTCATCAAAGGTCTTTGCCTGCACAAATGTTGGAAACTGGTCGGCAAAGGAATACATACCAATGGGCGTTTTGGAAAACACTGAGGCTGGCTCGGTGCTGTTTTGGCAGATAGAGCAAAACGGTTCTTGGCACTGGGAGCTTTCGGACGTGGGCGGCCATTTCTATTTGCAGCTTTCAGGTCCGTCTGAGATAGAGTCGCACTGGTACAAAGATCTTGCACCTAACGAGAGCATAGAAAGCGTGAAATGTGCGGTAGGTTCTGTGGCCGGCAGCTTTGACAAAGCTATGGGCGAGCTGACGAAATACCGCAGAAAGATACGCCGCCGCAACAAGGACAATCAGAGGCTTGCGGTAATATTCAATGACTACATGAACTGTCTGTGGGGCGACCCTACGGCTGAAAAAGAATTTCCGCTTGTGGACGCTGCGGCAGAGGCAGGCTGTGAATATTTCTGCATTGACGCTGGCTGGTATGCTGACGGATTTTGGTGGGACGAGGTCGGCGAATGGAAAGAGAGCAGAAAGCGTTTTCCGAACGGCGTAAAGGAAGTTGCCGACTATATCCGCAAGAATGGCATGATACCGGGATTGTGGCTTGAGATAGAGGTCATGGGAATAAAATGTCCGCTTGTGGACACGGTATGCGATGACAGCTGGTTTTTCACACGCCACGGCAAGAGGGTCTATGACCGCAGCCGTTATCAGCTTGATTTTAGAAACCCAAAAGTCCGTGCTCACGCTGACGAGGTAATAGACAGACTGGTTTCGGAATACGGCATTGGCTACATAAAAATGGATTACAACATAGAGCCTGGCATAGGCACTGAGCAGAACTGCGACAGCATCGGCGAGGGTCTGTGGGGTCATGAAAAGGCTTACCTTGAATGGCTTGACGGCGTTTTTGCTCGTCACCCTGACCTTATTATTGAAAACTGCTCAAGCGGCGGACTTAGAATGGATTATGCTATGCTGTCAAGATACTCAATTCAGTCCACCTCAGATCAGGACGATTACAAAAAATACTGCACCATTGCGGCGAACTCCCCTACTGCACTTTGCCCTGAGCAGTCTGCCATATGGGCTTATCCTATCACCTCAGGTGACAGGGAGGAAGTTGTTTTCAACATGATAAACGCAATGCTTTTGAGAATACATCAGAGCGGTCATCTTGGCAACATCGACCCTGAACGCAAGGCACTTGTTAAAGAGGCTATCAGCGTTTACAAGAAGATAAGGGCTGACATCAAGGAGGCTGTACCGTTCTGGAGTTTGGGACTGTCCAAATTTTCGGACGATTGGGTATCTCTCGGTCTTAGAAACGGCAGCAAGGCTTATCTTGCCGTGTGGAGGAGAGAGGGCAAGAGCGATACCTGCGTTCTGCCTATCGACTTCCTAAAGGGCGTTGACGCAAGGGTGAAGTGCATTTATCCTGACTTCAGTGAAACTCCGGTCGAGTTTTCAAAAGCCACGGGCTGTGTTTCTGTTAAGTTTGACAGACCTTATATGGCTAGACTTTTTGAGATAGAGTGGTAAAAGCACGAACTTGATATGGGTCATGTAGTGTGTGCAAAAAATACGGGAGAACGATGTTCGCCCGTTGGATCGCTGATTGCCCTGTCAGCTAAACTTGCATACTGTGGCAGATTTGCTACCTGCCGATAAGGGTAACTTTTCCCCACACCGCACCTTTTGATTTGTCCGATTTTACGGACTGTTGCTCGCCTGTTGGGGATATTATCGCCGATATTCCGCAATTTCCTGCACGGAGGACATATCTTCTGTTCTCAACGGCTCGCATTATGCAGTGGCGGTAATGCTGTTCACGGGCGGAGCTTTTGCCGAACCACGAATCGTTGGTGGAAACGCATATGAGCTGTGCTCCCTGTTCTTTCTGTGAGCTTACAAGGCTTGGAAAAATGGACTCAATACAAATGACTGAACCTATGGTCATGCCGTCGGAAGTGAGGGGCTTTGTATAGCGTTTATCGGTGCACTCGCTCATGGTGTCAAGGTGGAAAAGTCCTGCGAAAGGCGTTTTTTCGCCGAAGGGTACAAGGACCTGTTTTAGATAGGGCGTGGCGGCTTTTCCGCTTTCGTCAAAGGCGAAAAGTGCGTTATAGTCGCAGCCGTTTTCAAGATAGAACGAGCCTGTCACGACGGTGCAGCCTTTTTGTGTGGCAAAATCTGAGATGAGGGTGAACTCGTCAAGCTGCTCGTCATAATCTTTTGGCACGGCAGTTTCAGGGAGCAGCACAAGGTCAGTGCCCCAACGCCAGCAGTTTTCCATTATAGAAAGGTAGGAATGAGCTGAATCCAAGGCTCTGCGGCGGGATTTGTCCCTGCCCTCCAAGCTGTCCTGAGCACAGATAACGTCTATCTGAGGGTAGATATCATCAAGCTTTTTATCGAGGTTCACGGAATAAAGTCCATAGCTAAGGTTTGCACCCTGCAAAAGCAACGCAAAGGCGGTATAGGCAAAGCGTTTTTTGCTTGTGTATATCTCACCGTGCAGACCGTTTAGAAGAAAAATTATAAAGCTTGTCAGGCGGCAGCTTATGATATTTGCAGACTGCAAAAGCAGCGGCGAACTTGTTATGGTGAGCCATGCCGCAGACCATGGGAATGCCAGAAACGGCGTTTTCTCCTGAAACCACTCCCCTGCGGTGCAAAGCAGGCAGAAGAGCACTATTTCAGACAAGCGGTGTTTAAGGCGGGAACGTATGGGCAGGAAAAGACTCAGGGGGAGATACATCAAGATGCACTCCCACAGGGCAATCCCAAGCCACGCAAGGACTGCCAATGGTATTGCCGCAAAGGGTGGAAGAGGACATATTTTCCATATGGTGAGCATAAAGGTCAGCTGGATAAGGTAATATGGTGCAAAAAAGCACAGAAGATCCAGTCTGAAAGCCTTTTTCTCATAACAGACTGACAGACAGTGCACCATTGGTGCAAACACGAAAAATGCCAGCCATGGTAAGTTCAGGGTGGACTGCATAAGTCCGCCCAGCACGCCTGTCAGCACAAGAAGTGCTCTGCGTGAGGTTTTTGGTTCAATAAACTGAGAGATATTCATGTGATTATTATGACCTGAACGGCTCTCACAATTCATAAAAAGGAGGCGGTAAATTGGATATTTTTATTCCGCAGTTTGTCAGAACGGCACTTGACAGACTGCATGATATGGGATATGAGGGATATATCGTAGGCGGCTGTGTAAGGGACAGTCTGCTTGGCAAAACGCCTCATGATTACGATGTCTGCACAAACTGCACTCCTGACAAAATGCTTGAAGTTTTCGCAAATTTCCGCACCATTGAAACGGGGTTAAAGCACGGCACGCTCACTGTTTTGATAGAGGGTGAGCCTGTGGAGATAACCTGTTATCGCAGCGACGGAGAATATATCGGTCACAGAAAGCCTGCTCAGGTGACTTTTGAAAGCTCGCTTGAAGAGGATCTCAAACGCCGTGATTTCACGGTGAACGCCATGGCATATTCGCCAAATGACGGACTTATCGACCTTTACGGCGGTCAAAGCGACCTTTCAAAAGGCATTATAAGGTGCGTCGGCGAACCTGAAAAGCGTTTTGACGAGGACGCTCTGAGGATACTAAGGGGACTGAGGTTCTCATCATGCCTTGGCTTTGCTATCGAAGAAAAGACGGCGAAGGCTATCCTTGCACAGCGTGAACTGCTCAAAAGCATTTCCGCCGAACGCATTACGGCGGAGCTTAAAAGGCTGCTGTGCGGAAAAGATGTAAGGCGTATCTTGCTTGACTATCGTGAGGTCATCGGGGTGTTCATACCTGAGCTTAGGGAAAGCTTTGATTTCAAGCAGAACAATCCTCACCATTTTCTTGATGTGTATGGTCACATTTGTTTGAGCGTTGAAAATGTCAGACCGCAATGGCTAATGAGGCTGACCATGCTTTTGCACGATATCGGCAAGCCGAGAATGCACACGGTAGATGAAAACGGTATCTCTCACTTTAAAAAGCACCAGTTCGAGGGGGCTTACATGGCGGAGGAGATACTAAAAAGGCTCAGGATAGACAATGCGTCGGCGAAATATATTTATGAGCTTATATGGGAGCATGACAACAGGATAGCCGCAACGAAAAAGTCGGTGCGGAGGTTCATGGCACTGCATGATTATGATTTTATCATGGATTATCTTGAGGTACGCCGTGCGGACACCTATGCACAATCAGACTACAAGCGGCAGGAAAAGCTTTTGGAACTTGACCGCATTGCACAGTTTGCAATGGAGATAAAAGAGGACAACGAATGTGTTCACATTTGCGACCTTGACATAGACGGCAAGGATATCATACAAATGGGGTTCAGGGGCAAGGACATTGGAATTGCTTTGGAGCTTGCACTTAACGGTGTGATAGACGAAAAGGTGGAAAACAAAAAAGAGGAGCTGAAAAGCTACATTGAAAACAACTTCAAAAAACAGGCTTAAAATGATACTCAAAGCGTTGGCACTTGTGCTGTGGTGTGTAGTGATATTCATGTTTTCGGCAAATGACAGCGACAAGTCAAGCAGGCAGTCGAACGCAGTTTTCAACGCAGTGGTGGAATTTGTGAACCCCATGTATGACAGTCTTGACCATGAGGCTCAGTTAGAATACAAGGACACTGCGACATTCGTCATAAGAAAGCTTGCACATTTCAGCGAATACGCACTGCTGGGAATACTTGCTTTTATAAATCTTTGGAGGGTTAAAAGGCTTGGCTACAGAAGTCTTTTTGCGGCGTTGTTCTCCTGCGTTTATGCGGCAAGCGATGAGATACACCAGCTTTTTGTACCGGGGCGTGCGGGACAGGTGCGTGATGTTCTCATTGACACAAGCGGAGCTGTTGTGGGAATTTTATTTGCACTGCTCATAAGAAAAATATGGCTCAAGAGCCGTGAAAAAAAGGCATAAAAAAATCCGTGGGAACATTTGGTTCTCACGGATTTTTTATGTTAGCAAAACCTATTGCAAATTATCTTACCCATTGGTATCGCCTCATTCAAAGCCTCGGCTTTACATAGATCACTTTATCTCAAGCCTTTTGGTCTCAGGCTTTACCTCCTGCATTTTCGGCAGGTCAAGGGTCAGGATACCGTTTTTATACTCGGCGTCGATCTTATCGGTATCGATACCGGTCAGGTCGAAACTTCTCTGATAAGAACCGTATGTCCTCTCACGGCGGATATACTTATCGTTCTTATCCTCATTTTCAGCCTTATGCTCAGCGGTGAGGACAAGGTTATTGCCTGCGATATCAAGCTTGATATCCTCCTTGTCAAAGCCAGGGAGTTCAGCCTCCATTACATATTTATCGCCCTCGTCCTTGATATCTGTCTTGAAACTCTGGAGGGTATTGCCGCCGAAGAAGTCATTCTCAAAATCATGGAATGCATTAAACAGGTCGTAGCTCTTTCTTTCAAATGGTGTAAGTCCAAACATATAAATTCCTCCTTGAAGTGTTATATCTTAATTTATCTTGTAAGCTTTTATCATTTATTCTGCTCTTCCATTGGTATCATTTCCTTTCTTCATTGTCTTTATGATACCCCTGCTATATGTTCATTGTGTGAAAATAATGTGAACATTAGCTGAAATTTAGCACTCTCACCATGCGAGCGCTAGCATATAGATTTTACGAGTGCTAAAACAATGTCACGACATGATATAATAATCAGCGGGCGAACACCGTTCGCCCCTACTGCGTCAACGCTCATCACTGTTCATCAAAGCGGTCTTTAAGCAGTCTGAGGGCTTTTTTCTCTATTCTTGAAACATAGGAACGTGAGATACCAAGGCGTTTTGCCACCTCACGCTGAGGCAGCTGCGGCTGACCGAATAGCCCATAGCGAAGTGTGACTATCTGTCTTTCACGTTCATCAAGGGAGCTTTCGATAAAGCGATAGAGCTGTTCACAGCGAATGGAAAGCTCTATTTTATCTGCGACGTCCTCACCGTCTGCGATTATATCTATAAGGCAAAGCTGATTTCCGTCCTTATCTGAATCCACCGGCTCGTCAAAGTGGATATCGTTAGCAGACTTTTTCTGCGAACGGAAATGCATGAGGATCTCGTTCTCCACACACCTGCTCCCATAAGTCGCAAAGCGGCAGCCTTTTTCGTGGTCGAATGTGGAAACGGCTTTTATCAGACCGATAGTACCGATAGAGATAAGGTCCTCCTGATCGGCTGAGTTTGAGTAATACTTCTTTATAATGTGTGCCACAAGCCGCAGATTGTGCTCGATAAGCTTATCCTTTGCCGCCTTGTCACCTTGTGCCATTTTTTCAAAACACTCACGCTCCTCTTTCGCTGACAACGGCTTTGGGAACACGCTGCGGTTGTCAAAGTGCAATGCGAAAAACAGAAAATTCCCTGTGAGCAGTTCAAGCAGTGCTGAAAACATATCTTCCCCTCCCCTTTTTAGTTGCTTTTTAATCATATGTTTTTCAGGGATTGTACTATTCTTTATTTAACATAAGACAGTAAAATGTTTCTGATTTGTTAAATTTGCTGAAATCTTAATAGGTGCGTTTGCCAAATTCACGAATATTATTAACAATTCGTAAACAGACGCCGATTTGCTTTTATCGTTAATCAAATGATGATATAATTATATCAGATAGGTATGTTTTGGGGGTGAGTGCTCATGATGACGATAAAGGGACGATCAGTATTCGGCAGCATTGCAAGAGGAAAACTGACCTTTTATCAACGTGACGAATTTATCATCAACAAGATAAAGGTGTCAGACCCAGAACTTGAATACAAAAAATATGTCAAGGCGAAAAACGCCGCCCTTGTGGAACTTGGCGGACTTTATGAGCGTGCACGGGTAAGCGTTGGTGAAAGCGACGCTCAGATATTCGTGATACATCAGATGCTTATCACCGATGAGCAATATGACGGCAGCATTCGCACAATGATACTTGACGAGCACTACAACGCCGACTATGCTGTGGCAAGTACTGCAAGAAGTTTTGCGGAAATGCTTGCTCAAATGGACAGCGAATATATGCAAAGCAGAGCTGCGGACGTAAAGGACGTTTCAAACAGGCTGCTGCGACACATTCTTAACTGTGCCGACAAGCTCCCTGAGCTGAAAGAGAACGCCATAATCTGTACGGGAGATCTTATGCCCTCTGAGGCTCTGCTCATGGATAAAAAGAAGATAAAGGGATTTTGCACACGGTCAGGTTCGGTGAACTCACACACTGCGATACTGGCGAAAAATCTCGGCATACCTGCCATTGTGAATGTGGGCACGGAACTTTCTGACGAACTGGAGGGCAAGGAGGCTGTCCTTGACGGCTACAGCGGAACGCTTTACATAGAGCCTGACGAACATACTCTCAGGCAGCTTGAATACAAAGAGGCTGTTGAGGGTCGCAAAAAAGAACTGCTCACAAGGCTCAAAGGCAGAAAGAACATCACCCGTGACGGTCACGAGATAAAAATTTATGCGAATATCCTCAACTCAGGAGAACTTGAGGCGGCGGTGAAAAACGACGCCGGAGGAATAGGTCTTTTCAGGACGGAGTTCATGTGTTTTGACAGACCTGCATTCCCTGACGAGGAGTTTCAGTTTTACACATACCGCAAGGCTCTTGAGGTAATGAAGGGCAAAGAAGTCATAATAGGCACTTACGATATCGGTGCAGACAAAAGACCTGACTATATGGGGATAAGTGCCGAGCGTAACCCTTCAATGGGCTGCCGAGGAATAAGGTTTTGTCTTGAACAGGAAAATGTGTTCAAAACACAGCTTAGGGCACTTTACAGGGCATCAGCCTACGGACAGCTTTCCATACTTCTGCCTATGGTCATAGACGTGAGCGAGATACTAAAAATAAAGGAACTTATCGTTCTGGTCAAGGCGGAGCTTATAAAAGAGGGCAAAAAGTTTTCAGACAGCGTTAAGCTTGGTGCGATGATAGAAACGCCTGCTGCGGTGATGACGAGCGATATCATAGCCAAAGAGGTGGATTTTTTCAACATTGGCACTAACGACCTTGAGCAGTTCACCTTTGCACTTGACAGGCAGAACCCATGTTATGACAGGGTATCACCAAAAAATCACAGGGCACTGCTTAGAATGATAAAAATGGTTTGCGACAATGCCCATGCAAACGGCATAAAAGCTGGCATATGCGGCGAGCTCGCAGGCGACCCTACTCTCACGGAGGTCTTTTTGGAACTTGACGTTGATATGCTGTCGGTAGTTCCGTCTAGGATACTGCCGCTGAGAAAGGCGGTAAGGAGCATAAGTCTTAAAGACCGTAAAAAGGCAGAAAGCGATCTGAAAAAGTTCTTGTGACCAAAAGCTATTCCGCTGAGTATCACCTTAACAAAGATAATAATTTCCTCATTCAATATGGGCGGCGAAATGACGTTATCGTGCGTGTTTCGCCGCCTGCTTGTTTTTTGAAGAGCCGCTAATAAGGCGGGCGAACACTGTTCGCACCTACAAATATTGAAACAAAAAATCGTATTTTATTTGGTTGTATCTTATGGTCTGTATGGTTGTCTTATGAAAATCTTAAACGTTTCTTAAAGCGGTTGACAGTGGAAAAGGGATATGATAAACTTATATGCGTTGACGGGAAAACCGTGAAAAAGAAAAAACATAAGGAGGAGAAACTGTGAAACTAAGAAATATAAACCGAGGTCTGGTGCTGGGCGGAGTTCTTGCACTGGGCGTTGTGTGCTACACAGTGTATGAGAACAACCAGTTCAAGACATCCAAGCCTGAGATAGAGCAGACCATGAGGGACTATATCGCAGACATGACAACAGCTAACGTGGGCGGTAATGACGTGCTGAAAAGTCAGTGGACAGACTTTGTGAACGAGCATTACACCGACTATGCCGCAAATGACAACGAGAACGGCTCAACAAAGTCGGAACTGCTGGAGCAGATAAACCACACCGACACCCTCTCTCAGCAGGGAAACATAACCTCGGCGGAATATGACATAAAGGAGATGTCCATAAACAAAAGTGGAGCCGACGGAGCAAAGGTCACTATGATATACAATGTGTGCTATGACGTTTCAAAGGACGACCCTAATTTCTTCGCCACAAGCGGCATAAACACCATGACAAGCGGTAACTACACAAATTCCGACAACTATGAGCCTAGCACATCTTCATACAAGGCGATTTTCAGTTATGAATATGCTGAATTTTATCTTTTGCGTACCTCTGACGGCTGGAAGATAGCAACGTCCAACGACTACGGATATGGCGAGGATTACAGCTTTGATGATAACAACAGTGACAGCGTGGCTGATGAAAGCAAGGCTGAGTCTGAGGTAATTTCAGACAGCAGTTTGGCAGACAGTGCAGACAGCTCAGGCAGTGAAGAAAATTCCCACAGCGAGGAGGCAGACAGCGTTGAGTGATACTATTCTGAAGATAAAGGGGCTTAACAAGACCCTTGGCAAAAAGCAGATACTTCACAGTATCGACATGGAATGTTACGGCGGCGAGGTCTACGGCTTTCTCGGTCCTAACGGTGCAGGAAAGACCACGACTATAAAGATAGCGGTGGGACTTTTGCAGCTTGACGAGGGTGAGATATCCATTGACGGAAAAGATATAAGAAAAGACTTTGAGGGAGCAATGGCGAACGTGGGCGGCATTGTTGAAAACCCTGAAATGTACAAGTATCTTTCAGGCATGGAAAATCTCCGTCAGTATGCGAGAATGAGAGAGGGCGTAACGGAAGAGCGTATCAAAGAGGTGGTGGAGCTTGTAAGGCTTTCAAACCGCATTGATGACAAGGTGTCGAAATACTCTCTCGGTATGCGTCAGCGACTTGGCGTTGCACAGGCTATTCTCCACAAACCTAAGCTGCTCATACTTGACGAGCCTACCAACGGTCTTGACCCGCAGGGCATAAAGGAACTTCGTGATGTGCTCAAAGAGCTTGCTCACAAGGAAGGCACTTGCGTTGTGGTATCCTCACACCTCATGAGCGAAATGGAAATGATGTGCGACAGAGTTGGCATTATCGCAAACGGAAAAATGATAGGCTCATACACAATGGAGGAGCTTATCTCACAGTCTGACAGCTCAATGGCTGAATATGTACTTGAAGTTGACGACCCGCAAAAGGCTATGGGTCTTATAATGCTCGCAGACGAGGGCAAGCGTATCGACAAGGAAACAGGTGCAGTTGTCCTTTCTATCCCTGCGGAGATAGAGAAGAAAAAGATAGCCTCGGTGAATAAGACGCTTATCGAGGGCGGAGTTTCCCTCTACACTGTTCACCGCAGAGAGAACAAAAAGCTTGAGGACGTATTTATCGAGCTTACAGGCGGCAATGAAGGGGGCGTACAGATTGGCTAGATTTTTCAGACTTGTGAAAAACGAGTACATAAAGGTTTTCAAAAAGCTATCCACAAAAATAATGATCGTGCTTATAATAATATGTGCACTTGGACTTTCAGGCATTGCACTTTTTGCAAAGCACAATATGGAGAGCAATAACTATTCAAGCTATGACGCAACCGGTGATTATCAGGAAACCATAGATTGGCTCAAAAACACTAACGGCGACCCTAACGAGATCGCAATGTGGCAGTATCTTATCGACAACGATATCGACAGCGATGATTGGAGATATGATGTACTGTCAGCCGTGTTTGCAGACGGCACTGGCGATATGTCAGGGATAAAGAAGTATCTTGACGACAACGATTGGCGTGGTTTCTGTCAATACAGGCTGGATAATGACATACTCACAGAGGGCGAAAAGTGGGAATATCAATACAGGCTCGACAACAATATTTCCTTTGACAAGTCAAACGAGAAGAAAAACGATCTTATCATGACCGTTGCAAACGCAAAAAACACCATTGCCACAATGGGCGACGCTAAATCAGACGGTCAGAACAGCAGAGCACAGCTTGAGGATAATATAAAACTTACACTCTATCAGCTTGACAATGATAAGCTCGACAACACAGCAAACCAAATGACGCTGTTTGAAACAAACGAGCCTGAGCAGATAACATTCTGGACAGTGTTCCTCACAAGCACCTCCCTTGTAACGGTAGTCGCACTGCTTGCTATCGTTATCGCAGGCGGCATTGTATCCTCTGAATTTTCACAGGGAACTATCAAGTTCCTGCTTATAAACCCTGTGAAACGCTGGAAGATACTGATGTCAAAATACTTTACCGTTATCACAGTGGGCTATATAATGCTTGCAATACTTTTCGTGGTGATGATACCTATTACAGGACTAATGCACGGCTTTGACGGTTTCTCTGTACCATATATGTATGTGAGCGGCGGCGAGGTAAAGGAAATGCCTACACTGCTTTATGCCGCAGAGCAATATCTGCTGAAAAGCGTTCAAATGGTGGTAATGTCAACACTGGCGTTTGCTATCTCATCACTGGTAAGGAGCACGGCACTTGCTATCGGCGTCAGCGTATTCACAATGTGCGTAGGCTCAACGGTCACACAGCTTTTGGGTCAGCTTGGACAGGATTGGGCAAGATTCCTTGTGTTCGCAAACACAGACCTTTCCTCTATCTCACAGGGCTACTCAATATTTGCTCAGCACAGCGTGACATTTGCCGTGGGCGTTCTTGTCGCACACATGGTGGTGTTCCTACTCACTGCGTGGGACGGCTTTACAAAGCGTTCTGTATAGACATAAAAATATCAAACGGACGGAGTAAAGACCGTCCGTTTTTTGTCGCTGAAAAGGGTAAACAAATGAACAGATTATCATATAAACATAAGATTGACAAGGCTGAATAAATATTGTATAATAGTCGAGTTGACATAAAGACCGTTTTAAAACCATAGATAATTTACAGGAGATAGATATAATGTTTGAAACTTTGATCGACGTTTTTCTTGACGCTTTCATAGACAGCCTTAAAGTCCTTCCTTTTCTTTTCGGTGTTTACCTGCTTATAGAGTATATAGAGCATCGTTCTGCCGACAAGCTTGGAAAGGCTCTTAGAAAAATGGGACCTTTTGGTGCGATAGGAGGAAGTATACTTGGAGCAGTGCCGCAGTGCGGATTTTCCGTTGTGGCGTCCAACCTTTACTCAGGCAGGCTCATAACAATGGGAACGCTTATTGCGGTCTACCTTGCCACAAGCGACGAGGCTATACCGATGATGATAGCGAACCCTGCCTTTGCAGGCAAGCTGTGGCAGCTTATCCTCATTAAAGTAGTGGTTGCGATAATCGCAGGTGTGCTTGTTGACCTTGTTATAAAACTTATGGGCAAAAAGCAGGACGAAGAGCCTTTCAAGGAGATATGCGAGGACTGCGACTGTGAGCATCACAGCATAATCCATTCGGCACTGCACCACACTGTGCATATCATACTCTTCATATTTGTGGTAAATCTCATTCTCGGTGCGATAATGGAATTTGCAGGCGAGGACACTGTAAAGGCCCTGCTTATGTCTGACAGTATCGTTCAGCCGTTCATAGCAGGCATTATCGGATTTATACCGAACTGTGCGGCGTCTGTTGTTCTTACACAGCTTTATATAGAGGGCGTTGTAAGTTTTGGTTCTCTTATTGCAGGTCTTTGCACTGGAGCAGGCGTTGGACTGCTGGTGCTTTTCAAGACAAACAAGCACAACATGAAAGAAAATTTTGCCATAATGGGAATACTTTATGTTTTCGGCGTGGCAGCAGGCTTTGTGGCAAGTCTGTTCTAATAAGGTCACACAACAGACAAGGTACAGTTTTATGTGCCTTGTCTTTTTTTGTCGGCAAATTGTATACAATTACAGCAGAGGTGATATGCAATTCGCCGAAATGGGGCGGATAAACTTGCAGTGGCGGCACAATGGGTGTATAATTATCATATTGGCGAGCCAATGAGGCGTCGCTTGCAAAATTTATAAAGGGAGAAATATAAAATGAAGAAAATTATTGCGGCATTGATGTCGCTCACTATTGCACTTTCCTGTGCGATAACGCCTATCACGGTCTATGGCGAAAAGTCCTATAGTTCTTACGGCGTGACAAGATTTGATGAAAGCACACAGGTCAAAGTAAAAATAAGCTATGACGAGCTTTACGGCGAGGCTTTCAAAGTCCTTGACATTGTGAACAAGGAACGTGCTGCAAACGGTCTTTCACCGCTGAAAATGGACAAGGGTCTGCTTGATACTGCAATGTACAGAGCGGCTGAAACCTCCCTCTACTTCGATCATGTAAGACCGAACGGCGATATGTGTTACGCTGCAAACAGAAAAATGCGTGGAGAAAATATAGCCGCCGGTCAGACAGACGCTGAAATTGTCATGAAAAGCTGGATGAACTCCAGTGGACACAAAGCAAATATACTTTACTCATCATACACAAGCGTTGGTATCGGCTGCGTTGAAGTAAACGGCACAAAATACTGGGTCCAGTGCTTTGGTGATACAGCTGCCGACACTGAGGTCCAGGCATCGTCATACAGCAGCAAGGTATCAGAATCCGCCGAGATAGTTGACCTTGTAGAGAACATTTCTTTGATAATCAGCGGCAACACTGACATCAAGCAGGGCGAGAGCACACAGCTTGAAGTATGGACGAGAAACCCTGGCTTTACATGGGTTGGCACATGCTTTGACCCGTCATGCCTGACATTCACTTCATCAAACCCGTCCGTGCTCACAGTTGCGGCTGATGGAACTATCTCAGGCGTATCAGGCGGAAAAGCCACCGTCACAGTGTATATTGGCGGCAATACTTCCACAGCTGTCAGCGTTGACGTAACAGTCACAGGCACTCCTACAAAGGACGACAGTTCAAGCAGCAGCTCTGGCAGCAGCACGAGCGGAGGAAACTCCTCAAGCGGCAGCAGCTCTGACAGCAGTTCTTCCAACAGCGGAAACAACTCAAGCAGCGGTTCTAACAACGGCGGCAGCACAACTGTTACAAAGAAGTCCCTTTCAAAGGGCAAGATAACCTGCGGCAGCACATATGCTTTCACAGGCAAGCAAATAAAACCTTCTGTTACAGTAAAGGTCGGCTCAACAAAGCTCAAAAAGAACAAGGACTACACTGTTAAATACTCAAACAACAAAAAGGTCGGCACTGCTACCATAACGGTAACAGGCAAGGGCAAATACACAGGCAAGCTCACAAAGACTTTCAAGATAAACCCTGCAAAGCAGAAGATACAGAAACTGACCGCAAAGAAAAAGGCTTTCTATATCGACTATGTTCAAAAAAATTCTGCGACAGGCTACGAGATACAGTATGCGAAAAACTCAAAGTTCTCAAAAGCTAAGACCGTCAAGGTAACGAAAAAGAAAACCGACAAAAAGACCATTTCCAAGCTCAGCGGCAAGAAGAAATACTGGGTAAGAGTACGCAGCTACACCATTGTCAAGGGCAAGAAATACACAGGTGCATGGTCGCCTGTCAAGACCGTTACAACAAAGAAGTAAACAAAAAGGAGCAGTCAAAAGGCTGCTCCTTTTATGTTTTATATCACATCATATCCTCGATAAGATACGGCAGGCTTATGCGAAAGCAAACGCCGCCTTTTTTCATATCGTTTTCCACCTCGATGCTGCCCTCAGACAGCTCGATTATCCTTTTGACAAGTGCCAGTCCAAGACCGTTGCCTTCTGTTGCACGGGAGCGGTCGCCCTGATAGAACTTATCGAATATCTTCTCCTTTATCTCAGGGGATATTGACGGGCCGTTGTCCCATATCTCTGCGGATATGTTCTTCTCGTTCCTAAAAAGCTTTACGCTTATCTTTCCGCCCTCAGGGGTGAACTTTATGGCGTTGTTTATTATGTTCTGCCAAATTTGAGCCATAAGCTCCTCACTGCCCACATACATGATGTCCTCAAGGTCGATATCAAGGTCGATATTTTTCTTTGACCACTCAGGTTCAAGCACCAAAAGTATCTTTCTTATCTGCTCATCAAGGGAGAACCTTGTCTTTTTGCCCACAGTTTTCTGATTTTCAAGCTTTGTGAGCTTGAGGATATTTGAAGAAAGCTTTGACAGCCTTGATGTTTCATCAATGATTATCTGCGTATACTCTCCACGCTCCTGCTCCGTTATGGAATCAGACTGCAAAAGCTTTGCAAAGCCCTGTATCGACGCAAGGGGCGTTTTGAATTCGTGGGACACGTTTGAGATAAAGTCACCTCTCAAAGTTTCCGTGCCTGCAAGCTCTTCAGCCATTTTGTTAAAGTTCTGTGCAAGTATACTGTATTCAGGGTCGGTAGGCTCACGCACCCTGACCTTGAAGTTTCCCTTAGCTATCTCCGACGCCGCCGCACTGAGATCTCGGATAGGCTGGATGACACTTCGGCTTACAAACGCCGTTATCACCGTTCCTATGACGATACACACCATGAACGCCACGATGACCACAAGGTTCACTATCCAATAAACGCTGTCGCTTGAAAAGCTGTCTATGATAACATACTTGTCATAGACCTGCGAGATTATGGTAGCATTAGGCACAACGCCGTCTGAGGACACATAATATCCCTTGTGCAAAATATCCGCAAGATGTGCGTGCACCCTTGCGTCGTCCTTATCCACCACTGTCAGACTATACGCAGAATTGTTCACAATGGAAACTATCTCATCAACAGTAAAACCGCCCTTTTCTTCAAGCTGATCCATAGCTATGGAAAGCTCCACAAGCTGCTGCTCAGCGTTGCTTTTCATTATCGGACTGCACACCATAACGAGCACCGACACCGATATTGACGCCGAAACAAGCATTACAAAAAAGAACATGAGCGTCAGCTTGAATTGCAGACTTGTTTTGTTTTTTTTCTTTTTCTTCTCCAAACCCGTCACCCCTAAGTCTGCACTTTACTGCTTTTTCACAGCCTTATATCCAAGACCACGAACCGTCACGATATCAAAGGATTCACAGCTGCCGTAACGCTCCCTCAGCCTTTTTACATGAACGTCAACAGTACGCTCATCAACGTCCTTATCCATTCCCCACAGCTCGTCAAGGAGCTGGCGGCGTGTGAATATCTTGTCAGGGTAGCTTAACAGCTTGAAAAGCAGCTTGAATTCCATTTGCGGTATAGTTTCCGCCGCACCGCCGTCAACAGAAACGCTCATTGCGTCATAGTCAAGCACGCAGTTCCCCACAGTAAGGGAATGTTCAGACGCCATTTTTGACCGCCTGAGCAGTGCCCCAACACGAAGTATCATCTCGTTTATGTCGATAGGCTTTACCATATAATCGTCAGTGCCGGCAGAAAAGCCCTCCTGCTTGTCCTCGAAAGTCTCCTTTGCAGTGACCATAAGTATAGGCAGGTTGTAATCCGCCTTTCTAAGCTGTCTTGTAAGCTCATAGCCGTCCATATTCGGCATCATTATATCTGAAATAATAAGATCTATATTAGTTTTCTCCAGCACGTCAAGAGCCTCCAGCCCATCATTTGCAAGAAACGTCACATAACCGTGCTGTTTAAGTGCGGCAGACATGAGCCTTCTCAGGCTTGCATCGTCCTCCACAACAAGAATCTGAAACATAAATTTTCCTCCCTCGTTAAGAAATCCCCAATAATGACATTATATCTTATAATTATGAACTGGTTATTAACATTTATTTTTTTCAAAAAAGTCCGAAAAAACTCCCGAAAATTCATATTCGGTTCACACAGAACTGGTATTATATAATCACAGCAAAAGACAAACAATGCTTTGGTAGTTGGTAAAACTTAAAGTCAGGTTTTTATCTTCTTTCCCTCTGCGATTCCCCAAGTCGCTGATACATTTCCTCGTCTTTAGGTTTTACCAAATACCAAAGAATCCCTTTCATAATTCTATAAAAATTAATGCTCATTTCAGCCGATGGAAGTGGGTATTAATTTTTTTATTGCCTTTACTTATATCTAAGACAAAAATATCCGCAACAGTCAGATAAATGACCACTGCGGATAATTTTTTTACTTTAATATCAGCTGCAAAGTTTCTGACGAAGTTCAGCAGCCTTGCCAAGAAGTGCACAAATGTAGCTGTCCACATCAGGTTTTGCAAAGCCGCCCAGAGCCGAACCTTTGAGCTTTCTCTTTTCCGTTTCACCGGGAACAACAAAATTGTCGCCGTTCTTTTTCTTTTCGATAGCCGACTCCAGCATATAGATCTCGCTGGTTATAGTGTCGATATATTTTAATGTATCAAGCTTATCATAACCGCCGAAAAAACACGTTTTAAGACTATCCATTTTTTCTTCCCCCTACTGCTCCTGCCGTTGTGCAGGAAATATTATCAAAGCCTACAATCTTTATTTGATTTAATTATATCACAGATAATTAGCTTTGTCAATAGGTTTGAAAATGAATGTTCACAAAATGGTAATTTTATATGAATTTTGAGGGCGTATTATGTTGATTTTCGACAGGTGTAAAAATATATACCGCCATATTCAAGCACCTTTTGCTATATAAGTCTTTTAATTATAGTGATGTTGTTGTATCTCGAAAAATACTCAACATTAGAAATAACGATACCTGTGGCTGAATTTTGTGCGTGTACCATTTTTCCGTCACCGATGTAAATAGCAACATGGTAAATACTCGATATTGACGCACCGCCGAAGAAGATAACGTCTCCCTTTTTCATATTTGCATACGAAACGGTCGTGCCATATGTAGCCTGCGATGCCGCATAGTGCGGAAGTTTTATGCCCACCTGTGCAAATGAAAGCATCACAAGTCCCGAACAGTCTGTTGCACCGAACTGTGAGCCGCCCCAAATATACGCTCCGCCCACCATGCTCTTTGCATAGGAAACAACAGTGTCTATCTTTGAGCTGTCTGACGAATCAGGCACCGGTGCTGGAGCAGCTGTTGTTGTGGTGGTCTTTGGCGGTTCAGTCGCCTTGGCTGTGGTCGTGGTCTGAGGGGTTGTGGTGGTCTCCGCCGTGGTGTTATCAGGCTTTTCATTCTGCGTTGACTTCTTTGTGGTGGTAGTTTTCTCGCCGCTTTCGCCGCTCTTTTTGGTGGTAGTCGCAGCCTTTGTGCTGTCGGCTTTCTTGGTGGTCTTTGCGGTGGTCGTGGTAGTAGTCGTTGTGGTAGCCGCCTTTGAGGATACCTTGGAATACTTGTCGTCCACCTGCTGTGACTTGTCCTCAAGGTCGCTCTTATCGTTCTTTATCTTCTCGATAAGCTCGCCCGACTCCTGCTCCATTTTAAGCAGCTCCGCCTGCTCGTCCGCCAGCGACTTCTGCTCCTTGGCATATTCCTCGGCCTTTGCCTTGAGTTGTTTTATCTGCTCATCAAGCTCCGCCTTGGTCTTTTCAAGCTCTCTGTACTGAGCAAGCAAATCTTCAAGCTCATCATTATCATGCTTTGCAACTCTCGTCACAAGCTCTATCCTCATAAGAACGTCATAAAAATCAGAGGAATTTATAAGCACGTTCGTGTATGAATTTGCACCGCCTGCCACATACATGGCACGGATACGCTCCATAAAATCGTCCTTGCCCTCGTCTATGGCAGTTTCCTGCAATTCAAGGCTGTGCTGAGTGTCAAGCTGCTTGCCGTCAAGCTCTGCCATTTGATCTTCAAGCTCAGCGGAATATTTCTCTGAATTTTTTATCTTCTTCTGGATAGACTTGTATTTTTTCTTTATAGCCTCCAGATTGTCCTGCTCATCGGCAAGCTTTTTGTCAGCGTCCGCTATCTGCTTATCAAGCTCCTGCTGTTGCTTTTTAAGATCTTCAAGTTGACTGCTGTAACTATCATTATCCGCCGACGCAATGTCCCTGACGCTGCCGTCTGAAAAACCAAAGGCGGCGAACGCTATACACAGGGCCATACAGCCTGCGGCTATTCTTTTCATGGGGTAAAGTTTGTTCATAGTATCAGTTCTCCAAAATAAAAGCGTATCTCTATTTCTCACGCTGTAACGTTTTTGTAGTCCCTTTTATTATAACTCAAAACCCCGTCCTTGTCAAGAAATCGGCCGTCAAAAGCCGTATTTTCGGCATTTTAAGACAATCCCGGCCATTTATTTTGTGGGTATTGCCCCTATCTTCCGCCGAACATCTCCCCTAGCGTTTTGCCTATCAGCTCCCCTGTATACTGAGCCTGAGCAATAGAATTTCCATGACTTCCCACCTCGATAAGCAGTGAACCCGTGGTCAAGTCCTGATTATAGTGACGATAGTCAAACAGAATAGGACGTGTCAGTCCCTGCCAATCGCTTTCCAGTGCCGACTGCAATGCACAGGCAAAGTGAAAATTCTTCATATAATCAGGCATACCCATTGTTCCGTCATCACAGCCTGATATTATCATAAGCTGTGCCGCCTCTTTGCCCTCTATCTCCGCCACAGGTGCAAGCCTTGTGCCGTCCTCACGCTCGATACCGTCACGGTGAACGTCAAGGCATACCTTTATAGAAGGGTACTCCTCCAATATCTCCTTGACCGCCATTCGGCTGGAATCATATGAACCGTCATAGCTTGGATAATCATGCACAAGGGTATCGTGAACATACGCAACGCCTGCTTTGTCAAGCTGTTCGCATATCTTGTCCCCGACCGACAGCATATTCATCTCAGGGTCGGTGGTCTTGCAGGAAAACGAGCTGTCATAGTGGTCTTTATCCGACGGTTCAAAGCTTTCCGTGGCGTGGGTGTGATAAATAAGTATCTGCGGCTCGTCTGAATCAGGGTCTATGTCAAAATCATAAGGCTGTGAGCTTTCCTCATAAAGCTCCTCGTTTGAAAGGTCAGTGCAGTTTCTCACCTGACCGCCGCCGTCAAGGTCAAAATACTGCTCGCCGTCATATCTGCCGTAGGTGTATTTTTCTATTACCCCGTCATTGCCCTCCATGCTTGCAGGGTATGGTATCTTGTCCGTCACGTCCTGAGCAGGCAAAGGGCTTGGCACTTCTGAGCTTTTTGAGGGCGTCTGCCTTTCCTGCGGTGCCATATCGATGTCCCATATGCTGTGCTTTGACACCACAGCCGCCTCAAGCTTGTTTGATACCACAGGCTTTGATGCCGTGTCCGTTTCGCTTTCCATAGCGAAACAAGGCTTGTATTCGCCCATTGCCACGCCTGCCGCCGCAGCCGCCACCTTGCCGAACCTGCTTGCCGACTTTGCATAAAGCCACACGCCGGTCGGCATAACGAACGCCGCCGTTATCACCGCCGCAGAACGCAGACATACTTTCTTTATATCCAATGCCGTCACTCCCATATACATCTTAATATTATAATGTATATGCAGGACAGGCTGTCATATTACCGACCCAGTTTCACCTCAACAGGCTTGCCGACCGTCATGGAATCAGGTGTCACGTCACAGTCATAGCATAGTATCTTCACACCCTTTTGTGCGGCTTTCTCCAAAGCCTCCCCGAACTCAGGGTGAGTATCATAATTTGGCGTAAAATACTCCACATCGCTCATCTGAACAAGTATCATTATATACGCCTCATACCCCTCGTCAAGACAGCGAGAAAGCTCCTTGATATGCTTTACCCCACGGAGAGTTGGTGCGTCAGGGAAAAGCACCACGCCGTCTTTCTCCAACGTACAGCCCTTGACCTCCATGAAAATTTTCCTGTCCTGCGACTCCATATAGAAATCAAAGCGTGAGTTACCGTATTTTCTTTCAGGATAAACGCAAAATCCCTCGCCGAAAGGCTTTTTCTCTCTCAGCCACTCCACTACCGCCTTGTTTGGTGCTTGGCTGTCCATGTTTATGAGCCTATGCCCTTTTTCCACCGCCACAAGGTCAAAAGCCGTTTTTCTCGATTCACTGTCGGAATGTTCAAGCCATACCGTGCAGCCCTCTACAAGCAGTTCCCTGCATCTGCCCGTGTTTTTCACATGGCAGACCTCTTCCCTGCCGTCTATCATGACGTTGGCAATGAACCTGTTAGGTCTTGATATAAATGTGCCCTTATGAATGTTTGTGTATCTCATAACCCTCTCCTTTGCCTTTACTATTCACATTATAGCATATTTATTCTTGCTTATAAATACCTAAATTAAGACTTTTGCAGCTTGCTGATTTGTAAATAAGTATGAAAATGAAAAAATATGCAACAAATTCTATTGACGGAATTTGTAAAATGTGATATAGTCATGAATATAGGTTATATGAATAATTAACAGAAAGAGGTATTACTAATGAAAAAGATAACAGCACTTCTCGTATCACTTATCATGTCATGCACAGTAATGGCAGGCTGCTCAGACAGCAGTGATTCTTCTTCAAAGGCAGACAGCTCATCAAAAGCTGAAACAAGTACCGCTGCTAACGAGTCAACAGGTTCTGAGGCTGGCACAGCTGCAAATATCGACGATACTCTCACAGCACAGTATACAAAGAAAGTTCAGGGCGAAAGCGTCGCTATAGATATGACAGTATCAAGCGATTACGGCGAAGATTCTTCAGCAGTAGTTGAGGTCGCAGGCGGCAATATGCACATGAAAACGAACATTATGGGCCTTGATATGGATATATATGTTATTGACGGCGTTATGTACACACTTGACAACGAATCAAAAATGTATTACACTATGGATATGGAAGAATCTATCGACGACTTCAAGAGCGAGATAGGCTACGGAATCGACAACAGCTATACATTTGTAAGCTCTGAAACAACTGACGACGGTCTTATCTGCGAAACTTTCGAGAACACTCAGGATCTTGACATAGGGCTTGAATCCGGCGTAACACTTGATACAAGCGAGTCTGACGATCTTTCTTTCACAACAACATTCAAGTATTACTTCAATGCTGACACAAAGGATCTTGTTAAGATAGAAACTATCTCTGACGGCTCAATAACGACCGTTACAGTAAACTCATTCACAACTGAGAACGTTGAGGTCAAGCTCCCTGACGATTTCGACAGTTGGACAGAGCAGTCTTTCGATAAGGACACTGAAGATATCCCTTATGACGCTGAACTCGATTTCGAGTCAGAGGCAGAGTCGGCAGAGTAATTCTTGTCATCTTTTTCGGAGGCAAAATATTATGAACAAGAAAATGATAACGATAATTGCAGCTTTGGCAATGTGTACAGCAATGGCAGGCTGTTCTGAAAGTGAGCCTGCAAGCTCTTCAAAGGCTGAAACAACAACTACTACAACGGCTGCCGCAGAATCTGCCGCTCCTGCTGAAAGCAACGCTGACGAAAGCACAGCTGATAGCACTTCCACAAACGCAGGCACAACAGATTATGACGTTGACGGCGATTTCAGAGCTTTCGAGCAGCTCAAAGAAAAATATGCAGACGGCTACCTCGTTACACTTGAGGGGCAGATGTCAAACAGCGGAACAAAATATACTATCTGCGTAAAGGATGGCAAGGCTTACGAGTCAAGCACCATACAGGGCATGAAGTCATATTACGTTTACCCAGGCGACGGCAAGAAGTATAACGTTTCTGAGGCAACAACTACTTACTCGGTAAATGGTGCTGACGAGAACGATTGGAAGGACTCTGACATTCTTTTCGGTGCGACACTCGATTTCGACCACGCATATGTTGACACAACAACAAACGTTGTTCAAGAGTATTATAACCTCGACAGCAGTGTTTCAGGTGGCGAGGGTCAGATAGTTTACGGCTTTGACGGAGCTACATATGACCTTCAGCAGGTTGTCCTTCTCCCAGAGGGTGCAGACGAATCAAGTGCAGTCTATTTCACTGTAGATTCCATAGGCGAGGCAGACGACAGCCTGCTCACAGTTCCTGACCTTTCTGCTTACACAGAAGAGTAATTCAGACTGCTATATATTGATTTTTGGCGGACAGACCACTGCGGTCTGCCCGCTTTTTACGTTTGTTCACCAGTATTGTGCAATTTGACGGAAAAGGAATTCAAATATTTTTGAAATTTGTGAGAAAAATAGTCTTAAACCCCTTGACAAAATCCTCAAAAGGGTATAAACTATACTTAGCACTCAAGAAGAAAGAGTGCTAACACTTAAATACATTAAGTGCTAACAAGTAGAACGGGTGGTGAGCAAATGGACGACCGTAAGCTGAAAATACTTTCAGCGGTAGTCAATGAATATATCGTGACAGGCGAGCCTGTAGGCTCAAAAGCGATAATGGCTCACGTTAAAGCGTCCTCAGCGACCATAAGGAATGAAATGGCTGAGCTTGAAAAGCAAGGCTACCTTGAACAGCCGCATACCTCCGCAGGCAGGATACCAACATATAAAGGCTATAGGCTCTATGTTGACCAGCTCATGGAACAGAACCAGCTGACAGCCAATGAAAAGAAAATGCTGGATTCCATGATACCGCAGGAATATGTCACAGAAGAGGATCTTGTGAATAAGGCCTCCATGGCACTGGCGGATCTTACAAAATGTGCAGCGGTGGTCGCAAACGCAACGCCGAAGTTCTCGCTTATCTCAAAGGTAGAGGTAATACCTACAGGAAAGAGAATGTACGTTATTTTGATGATAACGTCCAATGGCTCTATAAAGAATAAGGTGTGCCGACTGGAATTCGACCTCAGTCAGGATCAGCTGGAGTTCTTTGATAACTTCGTTAAGGAAAATCTCAACGGCGTGCCTATCGACAGTCTTTCAGACGCTTATCTTGAAAAGCTCACGGAGGCAATGGGAACATACATGATGACCCTTTCACCGCTGGTATCCGAGATCATGAAAATGACAAAGGAAATGAGCAGCGTGACTATCAAAGGTCAAAGCAATCTTCTCACCTGCAAGGACTTCAATCAGAATGAGATAATAAGCTTTCTCGATAATCAGAAAGAGCTGAAAGGATTTATAGACGAAACGTTTTCAGGACTTCACGTTATGTTCTCCCCTGAGCGTGACGGATTTGTTATCCACAACTCTTCTATTATAACTGCTCCGTTTTCCAAAGACGGCAAAACGGCAGGTGCGTTGGGACTTATAGGTCCAATGAGGCTTGACTATGCGAAGTTCATTCCTTATTTGGAATACTTCACAGGAAAGATATCGGAAATGATATCAGAAAAGCCCCCTGAGCACGAAGAAGATGACGGCAATGAATAAAAAGAAAGGCAGGCGGCGTAAATTGAGTAAGGAAACTGAAAAGGACACCGAGCTTGAAAAAGAGGAAAACACCTCTGCTGAAAGCGAAGAAGTAAAAGAGGCGGCGGATACCGCAGAGAATGCCACTGAGAATACAGAGGAAAAAGCCGAAGAGAGCGAGGCTAAAAAGCTGAAAAAAGAGCTTGCCGAGGCTAATGACAAATATCTCAGACTTATGGCTGAATATGATAACTTCAGAAAAAGAAGTGCAAAAGAAAGACTGGAACTTACAGACACCGCCAAGGGAAATGTAATAAACGGCTTTCTGCCGGTGTTTGATAACTTTGAAAGAGCACTTGGCACAGAAACTCAAGACGCAGTTTATAAGCAGGGCGTTGAAATGATATTCAATCAGTTCAGCGACGCACTTAAAAAGCTCAACGTCGAGGTAATGGAGCTTGTGGGCAAGGAATTTGACCCGAACGTTGCAACAGCGGTCAGCACAGTTGATGACCCTGACCTCGGTGAGAATATCGTGGCACAGGTTCTCCAAAACGGCTATACCATAGGCGGCAAGGTCATAAGACACGCAATGGTAATAGTAGCAAACCCATAACAAAGACATCGAGACTAAAGGTCTTGATATAAATTAAGTAAATTTTGAAAGGACTTGATCTTATGAGCAAAATCATCGGTATAGATTTAGGTACAACAAACTCCTGCGTAGCAGTTATGGAAGGCGGCGAGGCTGTCGTTATCCCTAACAGCGAGGGTGCAAGAACAACTCCTTCTGTAGTAGGCGTTTCAAAGAACGGCGACAGACTTATCGGTCAGGTAGCTAAAAGACAGGCAGTTACAAACTATGACAACACAGTAATTTCTATCAAGAGACATATGGGCTCTGACTATAAGGCTCACATGGGCGGCAAGGAATATACTCCACAGGAGATCTCAGCTATGATACTTCAGAAACTGAAGGCTGACGCTGAGGCTTATCTGGGCGAAAAGGTAACCGAGGCTGTTATCACAGTTCCTGCATACTTCACAGACGCTCAGAGACAGGCAACTAAGGACGCAGGTCAGATCGCAGGTCTTACAGTAAAGAGAATCATCAACGAGCCAACAGCCGCTGCACTTTCTTACGGAATCGATAAGGAAGACGATCAGAAGGTAATGGTTTACGACCTCGGCGGCGGTACATTCGATGTATCTATCATCGAAATGGGCGACGGTGTTACAGAGGTTCTTGCTACAGCCGGTAACAACCACCTCGGCGGCGACGACTTCGACCAGAGGATCATCGACTGGATGATCGCTGAGTTCAAAAAGACTGAGGGTGTTGACCTCTCAGGCGATAAAATGGCAATGCAGAGACTCAAGGAGGCTGCTGAGAAGGCTAAGATAGAGCTTTCATCTACAGCATCATCAACTATCTCACTGCCATTCATCACAGCAGACGCTACAGGTCCAAAACACCTTGAAATGACACTTACACAGGCTAAGTTCAACGAAATGACAGCTGACCTTGTTGAATCAACAATGGGTCCTGTTCGTCAGGCACTTTCAGACTCAGGTCTGTCAGCTAACGACCTTCAGAAAGTCCTTATGGTCGGCGGTTCTTCAAGAATACCAGCCGTTCAGGAGGCTGTTAAGAAGTTCCTTGGCAAAGAGCCATTCAAGGGCATCAACCCGGATGAGTGCGTAGCTCTCGGTGCTGCATATCAGGGCGGCGTTCTTGCAGGCGACGTTAAGGACGGCCTGCTCCTCCTTGATGTAACTCCACTGTCACTTGGTCTTGAAACAATGGGCGGTATCTGCACAAAGATCATCGAGAGAAACACAACTATCCCTACAAAGAAGTCACAGATATTCTCAACTGCCGCTGATAACCAGTCAGCTGTTGATATCAACGTTCTTCAGGGTGAGCGTGAGTTCGCTAAGGACAACAAACAGCTCGGTATGTTCAGACTTGACGGCATCGCTCCGGCTCCAAGAGGCGTTCCACAGATCGAGGTAACATTCGATATCGACGCTAACGGTATCGTACACGTTTCCGCTAAGGACCTCGGCACTGGCAAGGAGCAGAACATCACTATCACTTCTTCAACAAATATGTCTAAGGACGACATCGATAAAGCAGTCAAGGAGGCTGAGGCATTCGCAGCTGAGGACGCTAAGAAGAAAGAGGACGTTGACGCAAGAAACGCAGCTGACCAGCTTTGTTTCCAGGCTGAAAAGTCACTGGGCGAGTTTGGCGACAAGGTAGACGCTGCCGACAAGTCAGCTTGTCAGGCTAAGATCGACGCTCTTAAAGAGGCTCTCAAGGGCACTGATATCGAGGCTATCAAGGCTAAGCACAAGGAACTTGAGGAAACATTCCAGGGCGTTGCAACTAAGGTTTATCAGCAGGCTGCACAGGCACAGCAGGCTGCAGGCGGAGCTGCTGGCTTTGACCCTAACAACATGGGCGGAGCAAACGGCGGCAGCAACGGCGGTGCTGCAAACAAAGGCGGCGACGACGTTATAGACGCTGAATTCACTGACGCAGAATAATTTATAACGGCTGCCTCTGCTCCGAAATTTCCGAGCAGGGGCTATTGCCGTATTAAGGCTGCACTGAAAACGTGAAAGGATTCTACTTACAAAAGGAGGCAAGCCCATGCCCCAAGGCTTTCACGGTTTTGCAGCTTACAGAGCATGGGCGTTTATATGGCTGAAAAAAGAGATTACTATGAAGTGCTGGGCGTTTCAAAAACCGCCTCAGACGATGAACTGAAAAAGGCATTTCGTAAGCTTGCAAAGCAGTATCACCCTGACCTTCACCCCGGCGACAAAGAGTGCGAGGAGAAGTTCAAGGAAGTAAACGAGGCTTACGAGGTACTTTCTGATAAAGATAAAAGAGCAAGATATGACCAGTTCGGTCACGCAGGCGTTGACCCTAATTACGGTGCAGGCGGCGGAGCAGGTACCGGCGGTTTCGGCGGATTTGGCGACATGGGCGATATTTTCGATTCCATTTTCGGCGGATTCGGCGGAGGTTTCGGCGGCGGACGTTCTGCTAACCCTAACGCTCCAAGACGTGGCGAGGACATAAGAGCAAACGTCGTTCTCGACTTTATGGAGGCTTGCAAGGGCAAGAAAGTCAAGATACGCATAAACAGAGCAGAAAAGTGCCACGACTGTAACGGCACAGGTGCTGCGGCAGGCTCTTCACCTAAGACCTGCCCAGACTGCGGCGGACGTGGTACAGTAAGGATAACACAGAGAACGCCTTTCGGCAACATCGCTCAGACAACGACCTGTAGCCGATGCGGCGGTAAGGGTCAGATAATCGACAACCCATGCCACACCTGTAACGGTCAGGGCAGAGTTAAAAAGGTTTCTGAAAAGGAGATCGAAGTCCCTGCCGGTATCGACGACGGTCAGACGCTCAGAGTGGGCGGCGAGGGCAACTGCGGCATAAACGGCGGTCCTAACGGCGACCTGCATATCAACGTAACAGTCCGTCCTGACCCTATTTTCGAGCGTGACGGCTATGACGTATGGACTGAGATACCTCTTACTTACACACAGGCGACCCTCGGTGACGAGATAACAGTCCCGACTGTTGACGGCAAGGTGAAATACACAGTGCCTGAGGGAACTCAGACAGGCACAGTTTTCCGCCTGAGAGGCAAGGGTATAAAGAAAGTGAACAGAAACGATCACGGCGATCATTACGTCCGTGTCACCGTTGAAGTTCCACGCAATCTGACAAAAGAGCAGAAAGAAAAACTTCGTGACTATGAAAGATCACTGGGCGAAAAAAACTACGCAAAGCGTAAAACATTCTTCGATAAACTCAAAGATAAATTCAAATAAACAAAAAGGAGAACGGTCAAACCGCTCTCCTTTTTTCACGCAAAAAAACTGCCGCAGAAATTCCACGGCAGCAATATAAATATCAAAGCATTCCCGTATGTTTCTTGATAGCCGCAAAAGACTCCGCACTTATAACGTGCTCCATACGGCAAGCGTCCTCAACAGCTGTTTTCTCATCAACGCCCAGTGTGATGAGCCACTTTGAAAGCAGCGTGTGCCTCTCGTACATTCTCTCAGCTATCTCCGCACCCTTTTCCGTCAGGTCGATATAACCGTCTTTGTTCACAGTTATGTATCCATTCTCACGAAGATTTTTCATAGCCACACTAACGCTGGGCTTTGAAAACTCAAGCTCATTTACTATATCTATGCTCCTTACCTCGCCTTTGCCCTTACGCTGGCTGAGTATAAGTATCGTTTCGAGATAATTCTCGGCTGATTCCCTTATCTGCATTTGACTGTCCCTCCCTTGAACAAGACTGCCGTCAGGTCATTATATCTATTATACCACAAAACGTTCTGCTTTTCAAGAGCGACCATCACTTTTTGCACAAATTTTATAGACTTCGTTATTTGGATAATTATTTTGTTTTGTTTACAAAATCCAACATTCAAACTTTAAAATATGTTTCCAAAATCGTACCAACAGTGTAAACTCTCAGGACTATCATATAGTCATACCACAGAACAAGTATTCTGTTTGTAAAGGACATCGCACGATCCCCTTGCGATGCCCTTTTTTTATGTTCAGAAAATTATTGTATACCGCACTCGTCATAATCTTTCCACTTTTCGGTATATTCCTTATCCTCAAAATATCTGTATACAAAAAGTGCAGTTGACGCAACAACAAGAATCATAGCACCCATTAAAGCCCAAAACGACTTTTTTCTTGAATAGTTTGACATAACAAAACTCCCTTCTTTTCGGGATACCGCACAAAAACAGGCGGCAGCTCCCCATAGCTTTGTTATAATTATACTACACAATGCTCTTTCTGTCAATTATTTTCACAGGATTTTCAGATATATTTTTCCGAATAGAAGTGCAAAAACTCCTCAAGGCACAAACCGCCTGCTGAAATTATGCGAGCAGCCTCAGTGCCAACGTAGCGATAATGCCACGGCTCGAAGTCGATACCGGTTATCTGCTCTTTGAGTCGAGGATAGCGAAGAATAAAACCGAAGTCAGCAGCATTGGCACAAAGCCACCGTGACTCAGCAGTCTTGTAGAAATCATCGCTCACATCATTGTCACCGACCCTGCCGAGATCCACCGCAAGACCGGTGTTGTGTTCACTTGAACCTGGGAGAGCAAGGGTCCTGCCGACCTTTTCCACGGCCTTTTCGTAGCTAAGACCGCTCCACATTTCACGGGAAACTTCCCTTTCCCAAAGCATCTGCTGATATTCAAAAGAACGATAAGCAGAAATGATCTTGAGATAAATGCCGTCCTGTTCAGCTTTTTTGAGCATAAGCCTGAGCCTGCTGCCAGCCTGCGACTCGACTAACTTGCCTTCCACCTCAGTGAGTTCAACGGAGTTGCAAAAGCCGACATCAATGGGGTTGAACTTATCCACGAGCATAAGATAATCCATAACTAAGCCTCCTTGTCCTGTTAGGGAGAAACATTTTAACTTAGTATATGCAGATGTGGGCGGAGAGTATACACGCTGAATGAGGAGTGAGGAATGAGGAATTAGCATAGCCTGTCTCTTATACACATCTCCGA
>UQAR01000016.1 GCA_900539095.1 uncultured Ruminococcus sp. | reverse complement strand
CGAGATTCGCCTTAGTCTCGTGGGCTCGGAGATGTGTATAAGAGACAGTTATAGAACAGCTTGAAGAAATGAAAGCTGCCAACATCGAGAACATTCTGGCACTGAGAGGCGACAGAAACCCTGACTTTGAGCCAGTTGGCGACTTCCACTATGCAGCTGACCTTGTGGCATTTATAAAGGAACACAGCGACATGAACGTGATAGGTGCTTGCTACCCTGAGTGTCACCCTGAGTGTCCAAGCATGGTAGAGGATATCAAACACCTTAAAAATAAGGTAGACGCAGGCTGCTCGCAGCTTATCACACAGCTTTTCTTTGACAACCGCACATTCTACGATTTCAGAGAAAAAACAGCCATAGCAGGAATAAACGTCCCTATCGAGGCTGGTATAATGCCTGTGACGAACAAAAAGCAGATACTTAGAATGACAACTCTTTGTCATGCAACGCTGCCGCAAAAATTCCTGAAAATAATGGATAAGTATGAGGACGACCCTATCGCAATGAGAGATGCCGGAATCGCCTACGCAGTATCTCAGATAGTTGACCTTATTGCAAACGATGTAAACGGCATACATCTTTATACAATGAACAATCCATACATAGCTGAAAAAATTTGCGAGGCAGTAAAATCACTTTTCTAAGCTTATATTAAACGGACGGAAAATTTCGTCCGTTTTTATTTTTTTTGCAACCTTTCATGAAAATATCCGTCTTTATATGTGAGAGCAATTCTTATGAGTTTCTTAAAAGAGTGGCTTCTTTTATTGACTTATACTTATTTTATGGTATAATGTATACATAAAAAACAGATAAGAACAAAAGACAACAGGACAGCAAGATAACAAAGAATAATACGCTCATGCTATACCCTTATGGGGAAGGTGGGGCTGTATTATCCGTCTGGTTGCTGTCAGGCGGATTTTTTTATGCTGTTTTGGAAAAATCACAAACGGAGGTATTGCAATGACCACGAAAAAAAGGATATGCACTGTTATAATAGTGCTTGTTATCGTCTGTGCGGTCTGTGTGGGAGGTTTTCTCATATGGAAAAAGACCGGCAAGGGCGGCTCAAAAAGCTCACAGAAGGTATATGTGCAGAAGGTATCGTCACTTAACACTGTGTCGGACTTCAAGCTTTCTAATTGCTCGTTTTTGGGCGTTGTTGAGGCACAGGAGTCTGTGGACGTAAAGTATGACAGCTCAAAGACGGTGGACGAGATACTTGTTAAGAACGGCGACTCTGTTAAAAAGGGTGACAAGCTGCTTACATATGATGTTGAGGCTATAAATCTTCAGCTTGAGCAGGCTAAGCTCGAGGTGGAGAGGCTCCAGAACGAGATAGCTTCAAATAAGAGCCAGATAGCTGAGCTTGAAAAGGAAAAGAAAAACGCCGATCAGGACGCTGCTGTGTCATACACGACCCAGATCCTTTCTTTGCAGAGCGACAATGCTAAGAACGAGTATGATATAAAGGCTAAAAACGTAGAGATAAAAAAGCTTGAGGCGTCAACAAAGAACGCCTTTGTTACTGCGACTATAGACGGAACTATAAAGAACGTAAAGACTGCCGATAAGCTCCAGGAGGAGGGCGGCGACGTCATAATGCAGATAACAGAAGAGGGCGACTACAGAATAAAAGGCAGATTCAACGAGCAGAACAGCAAAGATATCATGCAGGGCGTTTCCGTTATCGTTAAGTCAAGACTTGACGATTCAAGCTGGAAAGGCGAGATAACTTCCGTTGACACAAGCCCACAGAAAAATTCTGACGATACGTACAGCTATGGCTCAAGCGACGAAATGAGCCAGTCCTCAAACTATGCTTTCTATGTAACTCCTGAAAACTTTGACGGCCTTATGCTCGGTCAGCACGTTCTTATCGAGATCGATAACGGTCAGGACACCTCTATAAACAAAACAGGAATTTGGCTCTATTCCGACTTTATCTGCAAGGACGGCAAGAAGAATTACGTCTGGGCTAAGGACAAGGACGGAAAGATAGAAAAGAGATACGTTGAGATAGGTCAGAAGGACGAGGATAACGGCGACTGCGAGATAAAATCAGGCCTTGAAAAGGGCGATTATATCGCATACCCTGACAAATCTATCGAAGAGGGCATGACAGCCACCACAAATGAGGCTGACGTGTCTGTTCCACCTAATGACCTTGACACGAACGACAACAGTGACGCTGATATCGAGGGCGGTGACGAGGACATCGTTTATGACGGAAGTGATGAGGACGGCATGGCTATTGACGAGGATATGCTCGCAAGCATGACTGACGAGGAGATTGAGGAATACTTCAACAAGCTTTACGGCGAAGAGGAAAATGCAGATAATGCAGACGATAATACCGACATAGCTGATGCTGACGCAGCTCTCGCTGAATAAGGAGGGCTTGCAATGGTATTTGAACTGAAAAATATCTATAAGGACTATTTGCAGGGCAAAGAGGCCGTGCCTGTGCTCAAGGATATCTCCCTTGACGTTTCAGAGGGGGAGTATGTTGCCATAATGGGTCCGTCAGGCTCAGGCAAATCTACCCTCATGAACATAATAGGCTGCCTTGACAAGCAGACAAAGGGCAGCTTTATTTTTGACGGCAGCGATATAATGCAGGCAAATGACAAAAAGCTTTCCGAAATAAGGAACAAGAAAATAGGCTTTGTGTTCCAAAACTTCAACCTGCTTCCAAGACAGTCGGCATTGGAAAATGTCGAACTTCCTCTGCTCTATGCAGGCGTAGGCAAAAAGGAAAGACGTCAGAGAGCAAAGGCTGCCCTTGAAAAGGTGGGGCTTGCAGAAAGAATGTTTTTCAAGCCTACCCAGCTTTCAGGCGGACAGAAACAAAGAGTTGCCATAGCAAGAGCTATCGTCAATAATCCAAAGCTGCTGCTTGCAGACGAGCCTACAGGTGCTCTCGACACTAAGTCAGGCGATCAGGTAATGGAACTTTTCAAAGAACTCAATGACGACGGCGTTACCATTGTTATGATAACCCACGAGCCTGATATCGCAAGATGTGCAAAGAGGATAATGTATATCCGTGACGGCGAACTGCACGGAGAAAGGGCAGGTGAACAGGAATGAAAAAGCTTATCATAACGATCCTGTGCATTGCTATCCTCGGAGGCGGCGGATATGCAGGAGCAGTTAAATACAAGAAAAGTCAGGACAAAAAGATAGTGGTACCTGTAGTGCCTGTTGATCTTATGGCAGAAACTGCCGATATGTACGAGTGGGACAGTTCAGCCAATATGGACGGTCAGATAATCTCCGCCAACGCTCAGAAAATTACCCTTGACAACGAAAAGCTTGTTAAAAAAGTCCTCGTCAAAAAGGGCGACACTGTGAAAAAAGGCGACACTATCCTTGAATATGACATGACGGTGGTGGAGCTGGAGCTTTCACAGAAAGAAAATCAGGTAAAAGTCTGTGAGCAGAACATCAAAATGGCAGAAAAAGAACTTGCCAAGATCAAGGCCTTGAAACCTTCTGAGGACGCTCCGATAGAGCCTGACGATCCAGACCCTGAGCCGGAGCCTGACCCGATACCGGACCCCGAGCCTGAGCCGGAGCCAACTCCCGACCCTGAACCGGAGCCGGAGCCTGACCCTGAGCCTATAGAAACCGTTGACGTTGTAAAGGCTGTTTTCCAGTCTGAAAACGCAGGCACAAAGGAAGACCCTTATATCATAAACTGCAACAAAACCACAAAGGTGTCAAAAGCATTCCTTGAAAGGCTCTATGCAACGGGAACATATTCCGAGCTTTGCGTTTATGACGATAACTCCAACTTTATCTATAAATGGATAGTGAACCGTGAAACTCTCAGCGGAAAAGCTCTTAGCGACTGGACAGTTTCCGACGGTATCACCGAGGATAAGGAGACCGGTATGCTGGCACTGGATACTTCTGTGCCGCAGTTCGGAAAATTCTCCATAGTCGTTCCAAAGAACTCTGACGCAGACGGTGACGACAGTTCAGATGACATAGACGATACAGACGATATCGATGATGTTGATAACCCTGATGACGATACAGACTATACCGGCGATGTGGATATTCCTGATACCACACCGACAACACCGTCACAGACTACCGATAATACAGATCCTACCTCTGACGATTATCAGTACAGCCGTGCTGAAATAAAGAAAATGATAACCGAAAAAGAGGACGAGATAAAAAGCCTTAAAATCGACCTTAAATCCGCAAAGCTCGACTACAATGACGCCTTGAAGAAAAAAACAGACGGCAAGGTGGTCGCTACTATCGACGGAGTGGTAAAGAAAATAGGCTCTGTTAGCGACGCTGCGGCAAACGGCGACGGCGACACTTCAGATGATGCTGATTATTCCGACGATATGGACATCACCGACGGCAGCATGGACTACAGCGGCGACAGCTCCGATGATGACGCATTTGCCATAATCGAGGGCGAGGGCGGCGTTTCGGTCACATTCAGCGTAGGCGAACTCAACCTTGACAAAGCGGAAGTGGGCAATACAGTCATGGTGAACTCATATAATACAGGAATGAGCATTGACGCCGAGATAACAAAGATAAACAGCGAGCCTGTTTCATACTCAGCTTATAACTGGGGCGACAATCCTAACAGCTCAACCTATACCGTTGAGGCAAAACTCAGCGACAGCACAGATTTCAACGTAGGCGACTGGGTAGGCATCTCCTTTGTGAGCGACACCACCACAAGCGACAGCGTTTATCTGCCTATACATTATGTAAGACAGGAAAACGGCAACTACTACATAATGAAAGCCGATAAAGACGGCAGACTGGTAAAAAGCTATATAAAAACAGGAAAGATAATGTATGGCTCAAATATCGAGGTAAAAGCCGGACTTTCTATGAAAGACAAGATATGTTTCCCATACGGCAAGGACGTAAAAGAGGGAGTAAGGACAAAGGAGACCACCGAAGTCCTTTATCCTGAACACTAAAGGGGGGCAGATAAAATGATAGAAAATATCAGACTTTCATTCAAAGGAATACTTTCACATAAAATACGTTCGTTCCTTACCATGCTCGGCATCATTATCGGTATCGCAGCTATCATTGCCATAGTTTCCACCATAAAGGGTACAAACGAGCAGATAAAAAACAACCTTATCGGTGCAGGCAACAACACCGTAAAGATACAGCTTTCAAACGGCGACACAGTTTGCGACTTCTCATATGATACGCCGCCGTCAAACGTGGCAATGTTCACCGCTGACACAAAAAAGCGTATCAACGAACTAAAAGAAGTTGAGTCAAGCACATTCTACCGCACAAGAAACAACCCTGACAACCTTTTCTACCTTAACAGCAAAATGGATTCCTCAACCATTTACGGCATAGACGAGGACTATTTTGACACCGTAGGCTATGAGATAATCGAGGGCAAAGGCTTTGCAGACAGAAACTTCACAAAGTTCGATAAAGTAGCCGTAGTAGACAAGACCCTTGCAGAGGGCATTTTCGAGGGTGAAAGCCCAGTGGGCAAGGTGATTGACATAAGCGGCGAGCCTTTCACCATAATAGGCGTCGCAGTGCTCAATTCAAGCTTTGAGCCTGTAATAAACTCAGTCGATGACTATTACACATACAATCAGACATCAAGCGGACTTATATTCATACCAACAAATGACTGGGGAATAGTTTTCCGCTATGACGAGCCTGAAAACTGCATAGTAAAAGCTGTTGACACAGACTCGATGACGAACGCAGGCAAAAAGTCGGCAGATATACTCAACGAGAATGTTTCAACAGTAAAAAGCGGCAGCGAGGGAACGAGTGCCTCAGTGGAATATAAGAGCGAAAGCTTGCTTGAGCAGGCAAAGTCACTTCAGGACCTCAGCTCTTCCACAAATAAAATGCTCATATGGATAGCGAGCATCTCATTGCTGGTCGGCGGTATCGGCGTAATGAACATCATGCTGGTGTCAGTAACAGAGAGGACGAGAGAGATAGGACTGAAAAAAGCACTGGGAGCAAGGAAGAAGAGAATACTTGCACAGTTCTTGACAGAGGCGGCAGTGCTAACGAGCATAGGCGGAATAATCGGCGTCCTGACAGGCATAGGACTTTCGCAGATAATAGCGAAAATGGCGGAAGTGCCTGTGGCGATATCATCAGCGTCCATAGTGGTGTCGGTGGTATTTTCAATGGTAGTCGGAATAGTATTTGGACTTATCCCGTCAATAAAAGCGGCGAAACTCAATCCTATAGATGCATTGAGATATGAATAGCTAAAATAAGATCCCCATGGAGAGAAAACTCTGTGGGGATCTTATTTTGAATGAGGAATTGGCATAGCTGACCAAAGTTGTGCACCCAGCACCGAGCGTAGCGAGCACTTAAACGCAGGCGGGGGCCCGGCGTTAGAGGGCTTGCAGGGTCAAGGGACAGAGTCCCTTGTGGGTTCTTAGGGCAAAGCCCTGAGCGGAGTATGAGGCAGAGCCTCATTCGGCGTAAGCCGACAAGGTGCAGATTAAAGTGTAAAAAGCACACGAGAGCCATATATCAAACAAACCCCATATCGGAGCACAAAATCTGCACCGCCCACCCTCGCCCTGAGCAAATGTAAATCCGCAAAGAGCGTAGCGATTTTGCGGCACAACAAACTTTCCCTAACAATCTGTAGGGGCTGGCGCCCTCGACAGCCCGTTCGGAGGTGGCAATGCCGTGATTGGTATATCTTTGATGTATAATTATTCGGGGTGCATTGCTGCGATATGTCCCAATAATTCAATGGGTGAAAAAAATATCGGGACATCGAGAACGCTGTCCCCTATACCACCCGATTTGTGCTGATTTAACAAATAATTCATACAACTTTCGTATAAAAATGCTATAATAAAAAGGTTAAAACAGTATGATCAAAGAAAAAGTAACTTTAAGGTGGGAATCGTAAAATGGAAGAAGTAAAAGAAAATAAAATGGGAACGCAGCCTATAGGTAAATTGCTCTTTACTATGTCGCTGCCTATCATGATATCTATGCTCGTGCAAGCACTCTATAATATTGTGGATAGTATCTTCGTCGCAAAAATAAGCGAGGACGCCCTTACCGCCGTGTCATTGGCTTTCCCGGTGCAAAATCTTATGATAGCCCTCGGTGCAGGCACTGGAGTCGGTATAAATGCACTGCTGTCAAAATCTCTCGGCGAAAAGAACTTCAAACAAGCCAATAGTGCCGCCAATAACGGCATCTTCCTCTGCCTCGTGAACTTCGCTATTTTCGTGGCGTTCGGTGCGTTCTTTACCGAAATATTCTACCGCTCACAAACTTCAAGCAAGATCATAATCGAGTACGGCGACCAGTATCTCACTGTCATCAGCCTGCTCAGTATCGGACTTTTCTGCCAGATGACTATGGAAAAACTCTTGCAGGCTACTGGCAAAACTATCTACTCTATGTATACTCAGGGTATCGGTGCAGTGATAAATATTATCCTCGACCCTTGCTTTATCTTCGGCGTGGGCTTTTTCCCTAAGTGGGGCGTAACAGGTGCTGCCGTCGCTACCTGTATCGGTCAGTTCACCGCCGCAGCTTTCGGTCTTTTCTTCAATATGAAGTTCAACAAAGAGATAACCATAGATCTGATAAAGTATAGACCGCAGGCAAAAATAATCAAGAAAATTTACGCCGTCGGCCTGCCGTCTATCATAATGCAGTCTATCTCCTCTGTTATGACCTACGGCATGAACCGTATCCTTATCGGCTTTTCAAACACCGCCGCAGCTGTTTTCGGCGTGTATTTCAAACTCCAAAGTTTCGTTTTCATGCCTGTTTTCGGTCTTAATAACGGCCTTATCCCTATCGTTGCCTATAATTTCGGTGCAAGAAAGAAAAAGCGTATCACTGGTGCAATGAAATATGCCATGATGTATTCCGTTTCTATCATGATAGTCGGCACTATCATTATGCAGCTTTTCCCGGCACCTCTCCTTAAACTCTTTGACGCAAGCGATAATATGCTCAGCATAGGCGTAACAGCCCTGCGTATAATCAGTACCCACTTCTTCTTCGCAGGCTTTGATATAATCATAATCTCATCTCTTCAGGCCCTCAGCAAAGGACTTTCGTCAATGCTCATCTCTTTCACAAGACAGCTTGTGGTGCTGCTCCCTGTGGCATATCTTCTTTCCCTTACAGGCAAGCTTGCCGCCATATGGTGGGCTTTCCCTATCGCCGAGGTATTCTCCATATTGGCGTCACTTTTCTTCCTGAGAAGAGCATATAACGCCGAGATAAAACCAATGGCAGATTAAATAGGAGGTATTTTTATGAGGCTTATTTTCATCAGACACGGCGACCCGGATTACGTCCACGATACCCTTACCGAAAAGGGCAAGCGTGAGGCTGAACTTCTCGCTCAGCGTGTGAAAAATTGGGACGTTTCAAAGTTTTATGTCTCACCTTTGGGCAGAGCACAGCTCACAGCAGAATATTCCCTGAAACTCCGTGGGGATACCGCCGAAACTCTCACATGGCTAAGAGAATTTAACGGCATCATTCCAACTTCTGACGGCGGACATCGTATCCCATGGGATATGTACCCAACCGAGTGGGCAGATAAAGAGATATACTATGACCGCAATAACTGGTTCAAATCAGACTATATGCAAACAGGCAATGTTGAAGAGCAGCTCAAATGGGTGCAGGAGGGCATCGACAAGCTCCTCGCCGACCATGGCTATATCCATGAGAACGGTATGTTCCGCATTGAAAAGCACAGTGATGAAACGCTTGTGTTCTTCTGTCACTTCGCCGTTTCAATGGTCATTATAGGACACCTTCTGGGCATTTCCACCATGAATATGTGGCACGGCTTTAATATGCAGCCTACCTCCGTTACAGTCCTCGGCTGTGAGGAGCGTGAGAGCAACTATGGCTTTTTCAGATGCCATGTCATGGGCTGCACAAAGCATTTGGCAGGCGGCAACGAGCCTATCTCCAACGCAGGCTACTTTACCGACGTTTTTCAGGATTAAACACACCTGCCAAACTCTGTTGTACGGCTTTTTCACTCAAATATTTTTGCATAAAAAATTATTTTTATCCGCCTTGTTTTCTCAGGGCGGATATTTTTGTGCTGCGAAAATGCAGTTTAATATTATAAGACAGCCACAGAAAACGTTTTCTTCTAAATATGACTATCAAAAGATAATAACATATTCACAATTTGTGAAAAATCACAATTACCGCAGCGTATTTACGGGGATTTTTTGGTTTACATTGAAGAAAATTATTTTCCTGACCCCCTTGACTTTGCTTTTAAAAGGGCTTATAATATCCCATAGCTTTAAAAGAGCATAAGTTTCATATTTTTATATATGGGCTTATAAAAGCGTGAAGTATAGAAGTATAGAAGTATAAAAGGAGCGTGAAAAATATGTTTCAGCTGCAATGGATATGGCATAACCTGAAAGGTTATCGAAAGTTTTATGTAACAGCCCTGGTGCTGACAGTGGTGTGCAACGCCTTGTATCTTACTACACCTTATTTTAGTAAAGAGCTTGTGGATAAGTTCCTTTCAAGCAAGGACGCCCTTTTTAACCTTGAGCATGAAAGAAAGCTGTTCTGGCTGCTGCTTGCGGGCATGGTGGGCTTTACCCTGCTTAGAACTATCTGTCAGTATTCCTGCAACATGACCTATGAAATATCCTCACAGGGCATGATATACAGAATAAGAACACACCTTTTCAGACGTATCGAAAATCAGGATATGGAGTTCTATGACCGCAACCGTACCGGCGACCTTATGACAAGACTGACCGGCGACCTCGATATGGTACGTCATGCAGTGGCGTTCGTGTTCAAAGGTATGCTTGAATCATGTTCGCTTTTTGTCGCCTCAACAGTGTATTTCTTTACGGTAAGCTGGAAAATGGCATTGCTGCTGTTGGCTGTCACGCCGTTTATCTTCGGCGTGGTGGTGCTGCTTGATAAAAAGGCAAAGCCTGTGTATGTTGACCTCCGTGAAAAGCTTTCTAAAATGAATACCGACGCTCAGGAGAACATCTCAGGCAACAGAGTTGTAAAAGCCTTTGCCCGTGAAGACTATGAGATAGAAAAGTTCCAAAAAGCCAATAAGGAGTATTCCGACGCAAATAAAAAAGCCTCACTTCTGTGGCTGAAATTCTTCCCTTATATGGAGTCTTTCGCAAACGCACTTTCAGTAATAATGCTGCTGGGCGGAGGATTTTTCCTTATAAAAGGTGAGATAACAATGGGCGAGTATGTGGCTATCTCAGGACTTATTTGGGGTATCGCAAACCCTGTCAGAAACCTCGGCATCTATGTGAACGATATGCAAAGGTTCATGGCGTCTGCAATGAAGGTCATTGAGATATACTACGCAAGACCTATCATCACCGACCGTGAGGACGCAGTTGAACAGACCGACAGACTTAACGGAGATATTGAGTTCAAGGACGTTACCTTCAAGTTTGGCAAGCATATCGTCCTTGACAACGTGAACTTCAAGATAAAAGCAGGTCAGACCGTTGCCATAATGGGCGAAACAGGCTCAGGCAAGACCTCGCTTATAAACCTCATTCCAAGATTTTATGATACCAATTCAGGCGAAGTCCTTGTGGACGGCGTGAATGTCAGAAAGCGTAAGCTTTCACAGCTCCGCTCACAAATAGGCATGGCAACTCAGGACGTTTTGCTTTTCTCCGATACCATAGACGGCAATATCGCATACGGCGACTCTGATATGTCCGAGGAGGACGTTAAGCACTATGCAAAGCTTGCGGCGGCAAACGAATTCGTTGAGAAAATGCCTGACGGCTATGAAACTATCGTCGGCGAGCGTGGCGTAGGTCTTTCAGGCGGACAGAAACAGAGATTGTCCCTTGCAAGAGCACTTGCCATAAAGCCTGCAATACTTATTCTTGACGATACTACCTCCGCCGTGGATATGGAAACTGAAAAGTACATTCAGGACAGCCTGAGAAACCTCGACTTCCCATGCACAAAGCTTATCATTGCCCAGCGTATCTCCTCCACAAAGGACGCCGACGTGATAATAATCCTCGATGACGGCAAGATAACCGAAATGGGCACTCATGAAGAGCTTATCGCCAAAAAGGGCTATTACTATGAGGTATTCAAGCTCCAGAACGAGGGCTTTGGAAAGGAGGCGGTCTGAATGGCAAGAAACCGTTATGACGTTGACGAAGTCCTTGAGACCCCATTCGACTTCGCCCACCTGAAACGCTCCTTTGTGTATATCAAAAAATACAAGGGCAAAATGATAACCGCCCTTGTGCTCAGCGTGTTCGCCGCAATATCAGGACTTCTCGGACCGCTCATCACCCAGTATGCACTTGATAACACTATCCCGCAGAAAAATATGGGACAGCTTCTCCTGCTCACCCTCGCATTTATCGGCACGATAGCCGTGTCCATAATCTTCTCTACTATCCGTTCAAGGATAATGACAGTTGTTGGTCAGGATATAATCTTCGATATCCGTACCGACCTTTTCAAGCATTTGCAGGAGCTGCCATTTGAGTATTACGATAACCGCCCGCACGGCAAGATCCTCATCAGAGTTGTAAACTATGTAAACTCCGTGTCAGATATGCTCTCAAACGGTATCATCAACGTGATACTCGAGTGCCTTAACATGGTTTTCATCACCGTATTCATGTTCTTTGTGAACGTGAAACTGTCATTGGTGGTTCTTTCAGGACTGCCGATATTTGCAGTGATAATGATGATGATAAAGAAAAGACAGCGTAAAGCATGGCAGGACGTTTCAAATAAATCCTCTAACCTTAACGCCTATTTGCAGGAAAACATCACAGGTGCACGAGTAACGCAGATATTCACCCGTGAGGAAGAAAACGCCGAGATATTCGACAGGCTCTCAGAGAAATACCGCAAAAGCTGGATGAATGCCGTGAAGTATTCTAACCTTGTTTGGCCTGCTACCGATAACGTTTCTACTCTCGTCAGGGCGGCGATATTCGTTGTTGGTCTGCTTGTTTTGACCCCTGCGGCAGTGAGCCTAGGAACAGTGGTTGCAATGACAAGCTACGCATCAAGCTTTTGGCAGCCTATCATGAACCTGTCAAACATTTTCAATAACTTCATCAACAATATCGCCTACCTTGAGCGTATATTTGAAACTCTCGACGAGCCTGCCACTATCGCAGATAAGCGTAACGCACAGGATATCGGCAATATCACAGGCGAAGTAAAATTTGACGACGTTACATTCAGCTATGAGCAGGGCAAAACAGTCCTTGAGCATATCTCCTTTGACGTAAAATCAGGTGAGAGCGTCGCCCTTGTCGGACCGACAGGAGCAGGAAAATCCACAGTAGTTTCACTGCTGTCAAGATTTTATGACGTTGACAGCGGAAAGATAACCATAGACGGCAAGGATATCAGTCAGGCTACCCTCCATTCACTGCGTTCACAAATGGGCATAATGCTCCAAGACAGCTTTATTTTCAGCGGCACTATCTATGATAATATACGCTACGGCAGACTTGACGCCACACAGCAGGAAATAGAAGAGGCAGCAAAAGTGGTTTGTGCAGACGAGTTCATAAAAGAAATGAAAGACGGCTATATGACCGAAGTGAACGAGCGTGGTTCAAAGCTTTCCGGCGGACAGAAACAGCTCATCTCCTTTGCAAGAACTCTGCTTTCAGACCCGAAAATACTTGTCCTCGATGAGGCGACATCTTCCATCGATGCACGAACAGAAAAGCTTTTGCAGCAGGGACTGCAAAGACTTCTTGTTGGCAGAACTTCATTTATTATCGCACATAGACTTTCCACTATCAAAAACTGCGACAAGATAATGTATATCGACAATAAGGGTATCGCAGAGTGCGGCACTCATGACGAGCTTATCGCAAAGAAAGGCGAGTATTATAAGCTTTATACCGCACAGCATATGGACGAATAAAATCGCATAAAAACACGGGCGGACACTGCCCCCTGCAAATGTGGCTATCCACATCTGTAGGGGCGAACAGTGTCCGCCCGTTTATTATCTCACCTTGTAATTGCGTTGTTTAACATTACTTTATCACTATCTTATCCAGCGTTTCTCCAACCTTGTCATGGATAACGAGGTCGCAGGAGCTGTCCATAGAAGTCTTGTCCCGATTTATGAGCACAAGACTGTCACCCTGAAAATATCTCACCATTCCTGCCGCAGGGTATACCGTCAGGGAAGTTCCTGCAATAATAAGCGTGTCGCACTGAGATATCTCCCTGATAGCCTCTGTGACAGTGGCGTCATCAAGTCCCTCTTCATAGAGTACAACATCAGGCTTTATCGTTCCGCCGCAGCTGCATTTCGGCACGCCTGTGCTGTTTAAAATATCCTCCGCAGTGTAAAATTTTCCGCAGTCCATGCAGTGATTGCGGTGAACGCTGCCATGCAGCTCCAATACCTTTTTGCTGCCTGCCGCCGTGTGCAGCCCGTCAATGTTCTGCGTTATCACCGAAGAAAGTATACCTGCCCTCTCCATTTCCGCCAGCTTGTAATGAGCCTTGTTAGGCTTTGCCGTCAAACAAAGCATCTTGTCACGGTAGAAATCATAAAATTCCTTTGTGTGCCGCATGAAAAACGTGTAGCTCAGTATCTGTTCAGGCGGATAGTCATATTTCTGATTGTAAAGCCCGTCCACGGAACGAAAATCAGGTATGCCGCTCTCTGTGGATACACCCGCACCGCCGAAAAATACTATCCTGTGTGACTTGTCAATTATCTGCTGTAGCTCCATTGCCGCCGCCCCTTTCTAAAATATAAAAATGCGGTCTACGCCAAAGCACAGACCGCATTGATTATTTACGATATTAGTCGATCTTGACGATCCAGCCGAACTCGTCAGGGATCTTGCCCCACTGAATACCTGTCATTGTGTCATACAGCATCTGTGAAACAGGTCCGATCTTGTTGTTGTTTATCTCCATTACCTTGTCGCCCCACTTGAGATGACCAACAGGTGAGATAACAGCAGCAGTGCCGGTGCCGAATACTTCGTCGAGCTTGCCGTTGTCGTAAGCCTCAGCGATCTCCTCGATAGAGATCTTTCTCTCGCTTACCTTGTAGCCCTTCTTCTTGCATATCTCGATAGCAGACTTTCTTGTGATACCAGGGAGAACAGAACCAAGCAGCTGTGGCGTAACGACTTCGCCGTCAATAACGAAGAAGATGTTCATTGAACCAACTTCCTCAACATACTTTCTCTCAACACCGTCAAGCCAAAGTACCTGCTCGTAATCCTGCTCGTGAGCCTCTTCCTGACCTGCCAGTGAGATAGCATAGTTAGCAGCAGTCTTTGCAAAACCAGTACCGCCTCTTACGGCTCTGACATACTTGTTCTCAACGTAGATCTTAACAGGGTTAAGACCGGTCGAATAGTAAGCACCGGAAGGTGAAAGGATAATGATGAACAGATAGTGGTCAGCAGGCTTAACACCAACATATGGGTCAACTGCAATGATGAATGGTCTGATGTAAAGTGATGCACCCTCAGTGTGAGGTACCCAGTCCTGCTCCATTTTTACAAGAGTTTTCAGAGCGTAGAGCATATCCTCTTCATTGATCTTAGGAATTACCATTCTCTCAGCAGAGTTGTTCATTCTCTTGAAGTTCTCCTGAGGTCTGAAAAGCTGAACAGAACCGTCAGCAGTACGGTAAGCTTTAAGACCCTCGAATATCTCCTGACCGTAGTGCAGGCACATAGCAGCAGGGGAGAGTGAAAGGTCGCCGTAAGGCACAATCCTAGCGTCATGCCAACCCTGACCTGCGTCATAATTCATAACAAACATATGGTCAGTAAAAATGTGACCGAAACCAAGCTTTGTTTCGTCAGCCGGCTTTTCCTTTGGAGTAGTGGTACGTTCGATCTTGATATCTAACATACAGATCCTTCTTTCTTTATTTTATGATCGGTCCGCCAAGCGAACCTTTATCCCTTATATTATAATACTTCCTCTAAGATTTTTCAAGAGGTTTTGCAAAAAAAAATCGCCTGCTTTTCAAAAATATGCAGGAAACCGCACCCAAAACTGCATTTCAGGCATTTTTATCTGAAAACCATACCACGCCGCTTTTATACAGGTGTATGAAAACTGTTGAGAAATTGTCATAAAAATATCTTTATATTGTAGGAAATACTCCTTGAAAAAAAGGTAATAGTGTTGTATAATAGGGTAAAATAAAAGTGAAACGGATACATTATTATAAGGTATAAGGGAAGGTAATATCATGAACGATAATGAAAGAAAGGATAATGACCTTAATATAGATCTCGGTGTGAACGGCGGCGAAACTGCAAAGCCTCAGGAAAGTTCACGCCCTATGAGCCATGAAGATATGGCAAAAATGATAGCCAAAAACATGGCAATGCAGGATAACGGCTTTGAAGACCCTGTCGCTCCCGTAAGAGGCGTTTCCGACTTTGGCGAGGAAACTGTCAGACCAAGCAAAGCTAAAACGGCGGACGGCCGTGGAAAAACTGCAAAGTCTGCACCTAAGACCTCTGCAAAAAGCGGCTCAAAGAACAGCAAAAAGAAGAAAAAGAAAAGCTCCTCAGGCAAAACTGCCGCAGTGGCGATATGCTCAGTTGTGGGCGTTGTGCTCGTTGCGGCAGGCGGCATTTACCTGTGGGGAATGAATTCGTATAAGGATAGATTTCTGGGAAATACATATATAAACGGCGTTGATGTCAGCGGCAAGACCAAAGCCGAGGCTTATCAGCTGGTAAGTGAGCAGTCACCGATACCTGACGCACTCACCGTCACAAAGAAAGACGGCTCGACCTTCTCCATAAAGCTGTCAGAGATAGGCTATAACAATAATACTCAGACCCTTGTCACCCAGTATTATACTCAGCAGAACCACTATTCATGGTTCACTTCCACAATGAAGAGAACAGATTTCAGCTTTGATTCAAAGTTCAAGTATGATAAGAGCAAGCTTGAAAAGGTTCTGAAAAGAAAGGTGCTCGATTCTCAGAGCACTAAAGAACCTGAGGACGCCTATATCAAAAAGGACGACGACAACAGCTATGTGGTAGTTAAGGAAACCACAGGAGACGCTGTAGACGAAAGCAAGATAGACGAGCTTTATTCTTATGTAGAAGAGCAGCTTGACGGATTCAGTTTTGACGTTGACATCTCTCAGGCAGACTGCTATCAGAAACCAAAGATAACAGCCGATATGCTCGAAGATACCTGCCAGAAACTCAATAACCTTAACGATATCGAGATAACATTTGACTTTATCTATACCACCGAAACCCTCAAGGGCGACACTATCATGGATTGGATAACCTTTGATGATGATAATTCCGATGTCGGCTATACTGTTGACGAGGATAAAGCAATGGCATATGTTGAAGACCTTGCAGATAAGTATGATACCTTCGGCAAGGACAGAGAGTTCAAGACCACAAAGCGTGGAACTATAACTATTTCCGAGGGCCAGGGCTGTTACGGCTGGTGGATAGACCAGCAAAAGACCTGCGACCTTATCGTTGATCTTGTTGAAAAGGGCGAGTCTGCCGAAACTGAGCCTGTCTACTATGTAAACCCTGACTCAGCCTATGAGTATACCTGCAATAAAGATTGGCGTACAGCCGATAAGGACTACGGCGATACCTATATCGAGGTAGACCTCACCGCACAGCATTTGTGGTATTATAAAGACGGCAAGCTCACAATGGAGTCTGATATAGTTTCGGGCTACCCAAGCAAATCAAGAAACACCCCTGGCGGCGTTTATAAGCTTTGGTATAAGGAAAAGGGCAAGACTCTGAGAGGCTCAGCCGACGGACAGTCTTATGCCTCATATGTTGACTATTGGAACAACGTTTCCACTATCGGCATAGGACTTCATGACGCATCATGGCAGAACGGCAACTTCGGCGGCAGCCGTTATAAGTCAAGCACATGGGGCTCACACGGCTGTATAAATATGCCTTTAGATAAAGCAAAATACGTTTATGAAAAAATAGATATGGGTACTCCTGTATTTATGTATTGGTAAGAGATAATAGTAAGGCAATACGGACAACTCGTATTGCCTTTGCTTTTAGTTTCAGTTAGGAGAATTTATGTATATTACAGACGAAGACAACCCACGGCTGCCATTCCTGCGTGATAAAACTTCAAAGCTCACCACCTCGCCGGGCTGTTATATAATGAAAGACAAAATGAAGAAAATAATCTATATCGGCAAGGCGAAAAATCTCCGCAACCGTGTGACGTCCTATTTCCGCAAGGGACAGGATCACCTGCCAAAGGTGTGGAAAATGGTTTCTCACGTCTATGACTATGACTTCATCGTCACTGACTCCGAGTTCGAGGCACTTGTCTTGGAGTGCTCCCTCATAAAGCAGTATACCCCAAAGTATAATATCCTGCTGAAAGACGATAAGGGCTATAGCTATATAAGGGTCACAAATGAGGACTACCCACGTTTGCAAGCCGTATTGCAAAAATATGATGACGGTGCAGAGTATATAGGACCTTATACAAGTTCATTCGCAGTCAAGCAGGCTGTTATCGAGGCGAACAAAGTCTTTATGCTCCCTACCTGTACCCGAAAATTCCCGCAGGATTTCAGAAAACAGCGTCCCTGTCTTAATATGCACATCAAGCAGTGCATGGGCGTCTGTACGGGAAAATTCTCCAAAGAGGAGTATAACACTATCGTCCGTCAGGCAGTGGACTATATCCGAAACGGCTCGTCTGACTCAGTGGAAAGGCTCACCGAGGAGATGAACAAAGCCGCCGAAGAGCTGGACTTTGAGCTTGCCGCAAAGCTCCGTGACCGTATCCAAGCTATACAGAAAGCCGCCGAAAGTCAGAAGATAATAAACGATAATATAAAAGATACCGATATAATCGCCGTTGCCCATAACGGTGAAATGGCTTGTGCCAGCGTTATAATGTACCGTGGCGGCAGACTTTTTGATAAAGCCTCCTACTTCCTCGGCGAAAATGACGACGGCGTAAAAATGCGTGAGGATTTTCTTATGCAGTATTATTCTTCAAAAGACAGCATACCAAAGGATATCCTTCTTGACGAGGATATTACAAACGGCGAGATAATAGAGAAGTTTCTCCGCCAAAAATATGACCACGCCGTGAATATCTCCACCCCGAAAAGAGGACAGTTCCTCCGCCTTACTACTCTTGCCAAAAGCAACGCCACCGAGTATCTTTCCATAAAGGTTGGCAGAACAAGCCGAGAAATAACCGCCCTTGAAGAGCTTGCCAAAGCCTTAGGTCTGCCAAAGACCCCAAGATATATCGAGTGCTACGATATATCGAACCTCGCCTCAACCAATATGGTAGCAGGCATGGTAGTCTTTGAAAACGGCAGACCATGCAAAAAGTATTATAAAAAGTTCTCTATCAAAACAGTCGCAGAGCAAAACGACTATGCTTGTATGCAGGAAGTCATAGAACGCCGTTTCAGAAATTATTTTGAGAAAACCGACGAGGGCTTTTCTATCATGCCTGATCTTATCCTCCTTGACGGCGGAAACGGTCACGTCAATGCCGTTGAACCGGTCTTAGAGCGAATGGGCGTCACCTGCCCGATGTTCGGCCTTGTGAAAGACTCAAAGCACCGCACAAGAGCAGTCGCCACAGGGGGCGGAGAAATAAGCCTTGCAAAGTGCCGTGCAGCTTTCAATCTTGTTACCGCCATTCAGGACGAGGTGCACAGAGTAGCCATAACCTATCAGGCACAGAAACATAAAAAGAATGCCCACCGACTTGAGATAACCAAAGTCAAAGGCATAGGCGATAAAAAAGCCGCAAAACTCATCACCGAGTATAAAACCAAAGAGGCTCTCAAAAAAGCAACAGTCGAGGAGCTTGCAAAGACCGCAGGTGTGAATATGGACACCGCAAGAGAGCTTAAAGAAATAATCGACGAAATGTAGGGATAACATTGATAGAAAATACCAAAGACATAGACGAACTTGAATTTATAAACAGCTTTTCCCACTCAGGCAAGCCGGTGAAAGACCTGTCCAGAATAAAAGCCTTGCTCTCCGACCTTGGCGACCCTCAGGACAGTCTGAAATTCGTCCATATCGCAGGCACGAACGGCAAAGGCTCAATGGCTCAGATGTTCAGCGAAGTGTTCCGATGTGCAGGACTAAAAACAGGGCTTTTCACCTCGCCTTATATAATAAGCTATACAGACAGGATAAAAATAAACGGCGTCGATATCCCAAAGTCCGCCCTTGCGAAAATGGCAAAGCGTGTTAAAGCCGTCACCGATATGCACTGCGACCGTGAGAATTTCTCTCAGTTTGAAATAACCACCGCCATAGCTTTTCTCTATTTTGCCGAGGAAAACTGCGATATAGTCGTCCTTGAAACAGGTCTTGGCGGACTTTTAGACAGCACCAACGTTATAAAAACGCCTGTCCTCACAGTCATAGGCTCAGTGGACTTTGACCACACTGCAATTTTAGGAGACACCTTGGAGAAGATAGCCTATCAGAAAGCAGGCATCATAAAGCCCCATTGTCCATGTGTGCTCAGTGCAGGCAACGATATGAAAGTTATCCGCACCGTCAGAGAGCAGGCAGTAAAAAATCTTTCTCAGCTGGTTATCCCAGACCTTAACCAGCTCAGGCTCAAAAGCTGCGACGTGTTCGGCTCAGAGTTTGAGTTCAAGGGACAGCATTATGAAGTCACAATGGGCGGAGCACATCAGGTACTGAACGCCATGAGCGTCATAAGCGGAATACGCCTTATAAACGACAGTTTTAAGATACCGCAGGAAAAAATAGCCGAGGGCATAAAGCGAGCACAGCTGCAAGGCAGAGTGCAAATACTAAGCCGAGAGCCGCTGCTGATACTTGACGGAGCACACAATCCCGACGGTCTGTCAGCCTTGGCAGGCGTACTTGAGCATTGTGAAAAACGTCCATGTTACGCCGTTATGGGAATGTGCAGGGATAAAAACATCAACGAGGCAGTAAAGAAACTCATACCGTATGTAGACAAATTCTACACCGTTGACGGTTTCAGCGACAGAGCCGAGACCGCCTCAGACCTTGCTGACATCATAACAAACGCAGGAGGCAGGGCAGAGCAAAGCCCGAAACCTGCCCTTGAAATGGCACGTCAGCTAACAAGCGAGAATCCTCACGGAGTGAATCTCATATGCGGTTCGCTTTTCCTTTGTGCCCAGGTGCTTAATGAAATGAAAGATATATAACAGAAAGGGCGACCCTAGGTCGCCCGATTTTTTTACCTTATTCCCTAATAGCCGCTTGAACCGCTTTCTTCCAACCACTTATCAGATCACTGCGTTTACTCTCATTCATAGACGGTATAAACTCCCTGAACTTATCCGAAATGCCTACCAATTCTTCAGCACTGCTCCAAAGTCCACAGCCAAGCCCTGCAAGATACGCCGCACCCGTAGCGGTGGATTCTACATTATAAGGTCTTATGACTGAATGTCCCAGTATATCCGCCTGAAATTCCATGAGAAAATCGTTGCTTGCCGCACCGCCGTCAGCCTTTATGCTGCCGATAGAACCTGCGTCCTCCTCCATTGCTCTGAGTACGTCATTGGTCTGATAGCACATTGCCTCCAGTGTCGCCCTGACTATGTGACACCTGTTCGTGCCTCTTGTCAGCCCTGTTATCATGCCCCTTGCCTCAGGTTTCCAGTATGGTGCACCAAGCCCCACGAATGCAGGCACAAAGTATACACCGCCCGTGTCCTCAACGCTCCTTGCAAGCTCTTCCGTTTCCGCCGCCGAGCGTATTATGCAAAGCTCGTCACGCAGCCATTTTACCGCCGCACCCGATACGAATACCGAGCCTTCCAACGCATAATTGACCTTTCCACCTATCCCCCAAGCGATAGTCGTGAGCAGTCCGTGACGGCTCTCTACAGGCTTTTCACCGGTGTTCATAAGCAGAAATCCGCCCGTGCCGTAAGTGTTTTTAACATCGCCCTCACGGAAACAGCATTGCCCGAACAACGCCGCCTGCTGATCTCCTGCACAGCCTGCTATCTTTATCTTGCCGCCGAAAATGCTCTCCTCAGTTTCACCCAAGTCGCCGGAACACTCTCGTACCTCAGGGAGCATACAGCTTGGTATGCCCAAAAGCCCCAGTATCTCCCTGTCCCATTCAAGCTTGTGAATGTTGAAAAGCATCGTCCTAGATGCGTTGGAGTAGTCCGTAACGTGCACCTTTCCCCCAGTGAGATTCCATATGAGCCAGCAGTCAACAGTGCCGAAAAGTATCTCACCCTTTTCCGCACGCTCCCTCACGCCCTCAACATTGTCAAGTATCCATTTTATCTTTGTCGCCGAGAAGTAAGGGTCGATAAGCAGACCCGTCTTGTCCTTGAAAAACTTCTGTAACCCCTGATCTTCCATTCGTGCACAGTCCTCAGAAGTCCTCCTGCATTGCCATACGATAGCGTTGTAAACAGGCTTGCCCGTGTTCTTGTCCCATAGTATCGTGGTCTCACGCTGGTTCGCAATGCCGATAGCCGCAATGTCCTCCGCCGTTATCCCTGCCTTTTGTATCACCTCACGAGCAGAACTCAGCTGACTTTCCAGTATGTCCATAGGGTCATGCTCCACCCAGCCGTTGCCAGGGAATATCTGCGGATATTCTTTCTGTACGCTCGCTACCTTTTCCCCCTTAGCGTTAAAAAGCACCGCCCTAGAGGACGTCGTTCCCTGATCGAGAGAAAGTATAAATTCTTTCATATTATTCTCCTTGTTGCAAAAAAGGGGCGGAAACCCCACCCCTTATAGATCTGTTATCTAAATTGCTAACACTGTTTATTTCCGTACAAAATCATGCATTGCATTATCATTTCTCACAACTTTTGCCGATATCAAATAAGTCCCGTGTAAAGCAGCACTACATAAATGATAAGCAGCAGTGCCAGAACGCCCAGCAACTTCCAAATGCCCCTTATAGCGGATTTTTCCTGCTTTTTGGCTTTCACAAATTCCTCAATGGCGTCAGGTTTGTATTCCTTGTGCATCTGACTTCCCACCGTAGGATTGAGCATATCATTGATGTTGATGTTGCGGTATTTCTCCTCACGCAGCTTTTTCGGGTCAGTCTCCTTTGGATTGATGTTGTCATATGAAGAGTTGAGCAGGCTCTTGTCCATCTTCTTCATGTTGATAGCGTCCATTGAAAGTTCAACTTCTTCAGCCTTGCCAAGACTGTCGCCGTTATCGTAAATGTGCTTTGTGTCAACGCTCTTCATAAGCTGATTGTTGGAGCGGTTCGCCCTCAGCATCTTGATAAGAGTGTCAGTGTAAAGATTCTCTTCCTCCTCAGCCTCATCAGTAAGAATGATGTCCGAAGTATCGTTGAGAGCCTCGTCAACCGTGTCAATAAGCGAGGTAAGACCCTTGTTCGCCTTCTTGTATGGCTTTTTAGCCGCAGGCTTAGGGGTATCAGCCGCCTGCTGTGGTGCAGACTGCTGGAAAACAGGTGCAACTGTCGGCTGCTGAACAGGCTGAGCTGCCTGAACTGGCGTAGGCGTCGGTGCAGGAGCAGGCTGTGAAACAGGTGGAACAGGTGCTGAAACCGGCTGGCTCACAGGAGCAGAATTTGATATGCCCTCGTGACCAGGTATAAATATCTTTCTCTTTCTGATAGGTGCAGTTATGTCGCCTGACATACCGCCCTGAACACGCTGTGAAGGCTGAACAGACGGCTGTGCCGTAAATGTCGGTGCAGGCTGTGCCTCCTGAACTGGAGCAGGCTGCGGTGCAGGCTCCGGCTTTGGTATAGGCGGCACCGGTGCAGCCACAGGCTGAATAGGTGTCGGCGGCGGAACTACCTTTAGCTCAGGATTTTCCTCAGGCTCGTCAGGTATAGGCTCACTGTCAGGGCCTTCATCGCCTACGATAGCGTCAGCAGAAATAGAACTTGCCGCAGCAGAGAAGTCGTTGCTTTCAATGGCCGAGTCCTCGTCACCCTCAAAGTTCACCATCTTGCCCGTTGCAACATCATAATATTCCTCGCCGTCCTTTACCGCTATCTTCAAAAGCGGTGCAGGCTCGCCGTTCTTAGGCAGGTTAGCCTGCGGGATATCAATGTCAGGGAATACTTCGTCTACATCTACCTTTGCGATCTTCAGTATCTCCATGGCAGATCTGCACTTCATAGAGCCTCTTACCATTTCCTTGATAGGCAGCAGAATGATATCGCAGAACGTAGCATAGAACGACCTCAGAGCAGACATAGAACTGTCCAGCATATCCTGAGGGAAACGGTGGTCAAAATACTTTTCCCACTGGTCAGGGCTTGACATTATCATCTTGTCTATGTATTGACAAAGAGGAATCCAAAGCTCAGGCTCTTCAAAATCTCTGTCATTAGTGATGAGCCACATATAGCATCTGAGGAAACAGTCATAGCATGATATGTCTCTCAGGTTGAGCATAACGTCATCAATGTTCAGCGACGCCGAAAATACAGAGTCAGAAAATGCAAAACATCTGTATCCGTTGCTGGCGATCTTTGCATAAGCCGTTTTCAGATCCTTTTCAGAACGTGAAAAAGGCGGAAGAAAATCAAAATCATAAGGTGTTTCATAGTCAGCCGTTTCACCCTTAGCCGCCATATCCAGCAGCTTTTTGTATGTGAGCGTGACATCAGCAGTAGGAGTGTCAACGGCTATGCCGAGCACTCTGAAAGGATTGCAGGCAAAAAGCTCCATTGCCGTTATTCCAAGTGACGGTTTTGTCATAAATAAATCCTCCTCCATGAGAACCTGTACCAAAGGCACAGAATTTTACTTCATATATATACTAAGCTTTTACCTTTATCTATGCCTATAAATTGTTTTCTTAAACTAATTTGTTTTTTGTTTTTAATTAACAAAATAAATGTCTTAACAAATATAGTATAGCAAATATTAGTATAAATTACATTAACTAACCGTGAATTTTGTATTTATATTCTATTAATGCGAAACAAAATGCACAAAAAGAATTTAAAAAATCGTACAAAAAGTAAGCCCTAAAAGGTTTGCAATTTTGGTGAAAATATTGTATAATAAATGAGTATAAGATGTTAGGCTGAAAAACGCCGATATCAGATCATCAAGCCAATAAAAAGGGGGAGATCTTATGGGTCTGTTCAGCAGGAAAAGCTCTGCACCCAAAACACCGGTACAGCCGAAAAAACAGCAGATAAGTGCTGATGATATATGGAACACGCCAGTGAAGAAAGGCGACGGAGAGACCGCATTTATCAAGGAGTCACACAGCGATAAGGTACACGCTGAGAAGATAACCGATACCATTGAGCCGGAAACTATCCGCAGCAAAATGGAGCAGCTGGAGAAAGAGCTGGCTGAAAAGAAAAACGATCCCGTAAAGACATATGCCGACTATGACGTGAACCCTGTAGGTCAGGCTGAGATAACCGACGCCCAGAGCGAGTATGAAAAGCTTTATGAGGAAGAGCACGCAAGGTTCGTTGCATCTCATAAGGAGGAAATAACTGTAGCATCAGTTGAGGGTATCGACTCAAAGCTTGAGGAGATATATAGGATACATGACGAGAAAGTGGCTCAGGAAAAGCGTGATACAGGCAATATCGAGGCGATAAGTGCCGAAACAACAGCCGCAAAGGTGGCTGAGCTGCCTTATGCGAAAAAGCCTGAGGACTATGCCGAGTATAAGGATATAAAGGGCATATCAGTTGACGAGGCTCTCGTGGAGGGTCTTGGTTCTGTTGACCACAGCGAGGACGACGACGCTATCGGCTCTGTATCTGAAGAACTTCTGGCACAGAAGGTAAGAGAATTTAATGAAAAATATGGCGGATGATCGGGGTTTTTACACTATATTTGAATTGGAGAGATAGAATTGATAATTAATACCGATAACCCTATCATAAAATTTTCAGACAAGGGCAAGCCTTTTCAGTATGATAAGCTGCTTTATGCTACCCTGAACGATTATATACTTGACTATAAGAACGCAAGACTTGATAAGCTCACCGATCAGGACGCATCTATCTGCCTTGCAAGAATAATAAGAAAAATGGAAGTAAACGACGTCCCTGTCCAGCAGTTTTTCCATGAAGAACTGGAAAAGTGGAGCGAGCATACCAATTATGAGAAGATACTCAGACTTTGCGAACTCATGGCAAAGGATATCTTCGGCTGCTTTGATAAGAACAGAGATGACGGCAACGGCGGTTTCTATAAAACAGACAGGCTCTATTGCGTGAATAATGACGGCGAAAGAGATTATATCGTCTGTGACGAGCTTGAGAAAAAAGGACTTTTCAAGAAAGTCCCAACTCCTATCACATTGTATTTCAATGACCTTATGGAGAAAAATAAGCGTGGCGAGCTGCCAAAGTCCAAGTAAATTTTATATTAATAAATAACGAGGAGAGTATTAACATGGTAAATATAGAAATGGCAAACGGAAAGAATATCAAAATAGAGCTTTATCCGGATGTTGCACCTATCACAGTTGCAAATTTTGAAAAGCTTGTAAAAGAGGGCTTTTATGACGGACTGATATTCCATAGAGTTATCTCAGGCTTTATGATACAGGGCGGCGACCCAATGGGCACAGGCATGGGCGGTGCAAAAGAGAAGATAAAAGGCGAGTTCCTTGCAAACGGCGTCCGCAATGACCTCAAGCATACAAGAGGCGTTATCTCAATGGCACGTTCAGCAATGCCAAACTCAGCAAGCTCACAGTTTTTCATCATGCATCAGGACGCTCCTCATCTTGACGGACAGTATGCAGCATTCGGCAAGGTAGTCGAGGGCATGGACGTAGTTGACGAGATCGCAGCGGTAGACGTAAACTTCAACGATAAACCGCTTGTAGATCAGGTGATGAAAAAGGTAACTCTTATTGAGGACTAAGATGTAAAAAATGGGCTGCGGCTTTCATGTCGGCAGCCCTTGTTTACGGCAAAATATTGGAAATACTGCACAAGATCAGGAGAGTAAATAATGAATTTCAAAAAAATAACCGTGGGATTATTCGCAGCAGTCATGGCAATGACCTCAGTGTGTTTTGCGGATAACGAAACGCCGCAGACCACAACTCTGCCCGAGAACGAACCTGCTCAGGACGTGACCACCACAACAGAGCAGTCCCAGTGGCAGGATACCCAGCAGACAACCACTACCGCTCAAACATGGGAAACCACAACATGGGGCACAACAACATCTTATGTGGCAGATACCCCAACATCTACCCCAACAGTGATAAAGCTCGTGGTCAGCGATGTAAAGGATAAAAAGTTCACAGCGAAAATAAATATCCAGTCTGACCACCTTATCTCAAACGCATCTATCTCCGTGGGCTATGACGAAAGCCTTATAGAGTTTGAAAAGTGCGATACTAACGATAAAGCAGGCGGCATGGCAGTTGATAACGCCTTTGCAGGAAAGTTCGTCTATAACTATGTGAATGCAGACGGCACCGACTTTGACGGCAACTATGCGACACTGCATTTCAAAGTCGCAGACGAAAAGCTTACCTCAACCGTGCTTTATCTTACCGTAAATTCCCTTGATGACGAGAACCTCAACGCAATTTCCAATCAGGTGGAAAACGGAATCGTTAAATATAAAGACGCCGCAGAGTCAGAAAGCGACGACAGCAACTATATCGAAATAGACGTTGACTATTCTAAAGAGCCTATCGACCCTGCTGATATGGGACTTACAGATGTTGACAGCGTTACCGTGAAAAACGGCGAAGTGCTTATTTTTGAGAACGGCAAATTCCAGACTATGAGCACAGGCGAAACTAAAATAGACATTACATATAAGGACGGCTCAGTAGGTCATTTCAAGGTAGTTATCAAAGACCCTGAGGTGTCCAAAGTGGAAAGCTCTGAGGCAGACAGCTCCTCAAAAATCGCAGCCGCTCCAACAGAAGAGAAGAGCAGTGGCATTTCAATGGGCATTCTTATCGCAATAGTGTGCGTGCTCTGTGTGGCAGTTGTCGCAGCTGAGTATGTGATGATAGTCAGAAAGAAGTCCGTTGGCAAAAAGAAGTCTGACGATACAGAAGATGAAGAGGAAGAAGATATCGGCGAAGAGCCTGAGAAATCTGACGAAGAAACCGAAACCGCCGAGGAAAATGCCGACGACACCGACGAGGATACAGATGACTTTGAAGAGAACTATGATTACGAAGAAGTCACCGATGATGATTCTGATAAATAATTTGTGAGACATATCACAAAAAAACAAAAGCCGTACAGACCAACATCTGTACGGCTTTGATCATTTGCTGTTGTTTGAAAGCTCCTTTAGCTCACGGCCTTCTTTGAGCAGGTCATGCAACCTCTGAGCGTCATTATTAGCAATGGCGTCACGATATTCCGTCAGCCTTGCGATTATGTGCTCTATCTCGTCAACCAGTGGACCACGGTTCATAAGGAAAAGCTCCGTCCACATATCCTCGTTGAGCTTTGCCACTCTTGTAAGGTCTTTGAAAGAACCTGCCGAAAAACCAGCCTGCTTTAAAAGACTAGGGCTTTTTACATATGAGCTTGATACAACGTGAGCAAGCTGCGATGTGAACGCAATAACGCTGTCATGCTCCTCAACGTTTGATACAACGACCTTTGCAAAACCTATGTTGTATGCAAGCCTGGATATCTCCTGCACAACCCTCATAGGCGTCCTGTCTGTAGGCGTCATTATAAAGCTTGCTTTCTCGAAAAGATTGTCCACCGAGTATGCAAAGCCTGAAAATTCACGTCCTGCCATAGGGTGACAGCCCAGAAAGTTTACGCCGTTTTCTATGCAAACGTCCTCAACAGCCCTGACTATCTCGCCCTTTACACCGCAGGTGTCAAGCACGATACCGCCCTTTTTGAACTTGCCGGCGTTTTCCGTGATGAATTTTATGGTAGCCTCAGGGTGAAGTCCCACAATAACAACGTCGCAGCCTGCAAGGTCGTCAATGGTCATCTCTCCGTCAATAGCCTCCTGTGCCAACGCACCTGCTATCGTTCCCCTGTCTATGTCGATTCCGAAACAGCTCTCGTGAGTGTTCTTTTTTATTGCCTTGGCAAGCGAACCGCCTATAAGTCCAAGTCCAACTATACAAATCTTCATTGTCCGTCATGCTCCCTTTGCTTTTACGCTTTTAAGCTTTTATGTAATAAAGTATATCACTAAAAGCATACTTTGTCAAGAGCCGTGCAGGTCAATTATTCACCGCAAAGCTCCGCAATAGCGTTTGCATACATATTCAGATTTATTTTGAAAGTTTCCATAGAAATATGTTCGTCAGCACCGTGCATATTGTTGTTTTCCTCAGGGAATTCCGCACCGAAAGCAACGCCGCCCTTTGTGTTGTGAACATAAGTTATTCCGCCCTCAGCGATACATTTTCCCTTTTCGCCCTTGACCTTTTCGTATACTCTGAGCAAAGTCTGAACAAATTCGCTGTTTTCGTCAACATAATGCGGCTCCATGCCGTCAAGCTCATCGACCTTGAATCCCTTGCTCTCCAGTGCGGAAGTAATAATTTTGCTTATCTCTCCAAGGGTCTTGTCAATAGGGAAACGTATGTCAATGCCACCATGAAGTCTGCCGCCCTCTGTTTTCAGGATAGTGAGTGCACAGGTCATTTCTCCTGATACATCATCTGAAAAACCAAGCCCGCAGGACTTTCCGTTACATTCACCATGAGGGAAAAGTTCAGCCAGTCCACCCAGCAGCTCGTTTTCGCCTTTGTATCCTGCCACAAATTTCGTTACCGCATTGTCGCCGTTTTCAGGTCTTGAACCGTGTGATGATTTTCCTCTGATGACTTTTTCACTGCCGTCAGTAAACTTAACTGTGCACTTGTCAGGGATAGCGTTTATAACGCTGCCGCCATTTATCTCAGCTATCTTATCATCTGAAAACTCAGCTGAGAACGTGAGATGCACCATGCCCTTTTCGCAGTTGAGCACAGGGAAAGAACCGTCCGGCGTGAACACCATTTCAGGGAAAGGCTGCTTGCTCTCATAATATTCCATGTCCTCGCAGCCGCCCTCTTCATTGCCGCCGAAAATAACACGGAAATTCTTTTTTATCGGCACGTTAAGTTCCTTGATAGCCTTAACAGCCCACAGCACAGCAACGCTCGGACCTTTATCGTCGATAGTTCCTCTGCCAAAAAGCTTTCCGTCAGCCTTTGTCAGCTTGAAAGGCGGATAGCTCCAGCCCTCGCCTGCGGGAACAGTGTCAAGATGTGAAAGCACAGCAAGCTTACATTCTTCCTCAGGGTAAAAATCGCCGTGAACAGCATAGCCGTCAAAGTCCTTTGTTGTCATGCCAAGCTTTTCAAGATAAGCCTTTCCCCAGTCAAGAGCTTTGCGTGAACCCTCGCCAAATGGCTTAACAGGGGCGTTTATGTCACCAACGCTCTCGATAGAGATTATCTCGTCAAGGTCACGAAGTATCTCGTCCATGTGCTTGTCAAAATATTCTGCAAATTGTTTCTGATACATATTTATTCCTGCCTTTCAAGTGTGCAAATCATTATTTCCGAGGGATTATTCAGTCTGAATTTACCAAGTCCTGCCGTAACAGCAAGCTTAGCCAAGCCCTGTTCAGCGTTAAGTTCGTAAATGCCCTTTGTGTATCGTGGAAAGAATTTCCGCTCAGGAGAAAGTATACCGCCAATAAAAGGCAGCCTTATGACCCCTCCGTGACAGTGCCCAGAAAATGTCACATCTGCCCCCCAGTCCGCATAAGCACGGAACGCCAGCGGCGTGTGGGAAAGCAAAAAGTTACACTCCCTTTTGTCAGGCTCGCCCAAAAGCTTTGTAAGATCGGCTTTTGTAAGCTCAGGGAGGTCATTGTGGGAAAAATCCTCGTTGCGGTAAAATTTCTGGGGCAGCTGCGTGCCGTAAATATTTATGTGCTCGTCGCCTATTTTTATCTGCTCCATAGCGTTTCTCAGAACGTGTACGCCGCATTCGCTGAGTTTCAAAGCCAGTGCCTCGGCATTGTCCATGTTGTCAGTTTCATGATTGCCAAAAATATAATAGGTCGGTGCGATATGCTTTAGCCTTTTCATAAGTGCAAGCTTTGGTATCATGTCCGTTTCGTCACGGCTGTAAAGATCTCCTGCAAAGAAAATAAAGTCAGGTTCAGCGGCGATGCAGGAATTTACAAGATTGTTAAAATTGTCCCCATAGCGTTTTTTGTGCAGGTCTGCAAGAAGAAGTATCTTTTTGCCTGCAAAGCTTTCAGGGAGCTTTGATACCTTCAGTTCGTATTTGTTCACCCTCAGCTGTCTGTTTGAAATAAGCGTATAACCGCCCACAAATGCGGCGACAGCAAAAAGCGGCAGCTTGTATGACATTTTATTACCTCATTCCTACTTGCGAAGATATTTTTTCAGATCGTCCATTGCCCATTTTGCGTGGTTGTAGCCGTAATCGTAGAGCCTTCTCAGCTTTGCAGGGTCGCCCTCTGTTCTTCCCACACCGAAAGTGGTCTTAGGTGTGAAAACAAAGACTTTGCCCTCGGCTTTAAGCTCCATAAGCTCTGCGATACATTTATTGTATCTCTCCGCTCTGGTGGCAAGTGCCTCGGCAAATTCAGGGTGCTTGTGATAATATTTTATTGCAAGCTTTGCGGCAGGCTCTTGCGTTTTTACATATCCCTTTGGTCGGGTGAGCACAACGATATTCTTGTCACAGCCTGCTTTTATCGCCTGCAAATACGGTATGGAATCTGAGATACCGCCGTCCATATACATTTCGCCGTTTATCTCTATCTCAGGGAAAAGCAGCGGAAGTGCACAAGTCGCTCTCAGCAGATTCCAGTGAGTGTCATCTCTCGGCACGTCCATGTATTCAGGCTTGCCGGTTTTTACATTTGTCACAACAGCACAAAATCTGCCCTTGAAGTTTCTGTAAGCCTCATAGTCAAAGGGCAGTTCAACATTCGGCACAACGTTGTAGGCATAGTCAAGATTATAGTAACTGCGGTTTTTAGGGTCAATAAGATGTCTTGCACCCATGTATTTCTTTGTGCCCATGAACTCGGTGGCAAGACGGAGATTTCTTCCTATCTGTCCTGAGCAGTAAGAAACGCCGAAAGCCGCTCCAGCCGACACGCCTATAACATAATCGGCAATGATATCGTCCTCAAGCAGAGCGTCCATTATTCCGCAGGAATACACAGTCCTGCTTGCTCCGCCCTCAAGTGTAAGTCCAAGCATAAAATTACCTCTGTTTCTGAAAAGAGGACGGCTTGACCGTCCCCATTTTTATTATATTATCTGTCTATTGAGAAAGCAGGCGAACCCTGTCCGTCTGTTTTTGTTAAACGCACTGAACAACGGGCGAACGCTGTTCGCCCCTACGATTTTATCTTACGGTTTCTGATGTGACGTCATCAGCCACGCTGTTATCCAAAGATGAATCGTCAAGAACTGTTTCTGTGAACTCTCTTCCGTCATCGGTGAGAGCCTTTTTCAAGTCCTCCATAGCGTTCTTTGTAGCGTTGTCGTCTGTTATCCTTACAATAACATTGTCGCTCATAAGCTTAACGGTGGAAACAAGACTGTTGAGGTCTACCACACGCTCGTCGATTATATATGTGCTGCCTGAAACTCTGATATCGAAAAATTCTTTTGGCACAGCTGTTGTGGTGGTGGTCACGGAAGTGTCATTTGAGGAGGTGCTAACGTCCTTTCCCTCGCCTGAGCCTTCGCCTTTTCCTCCGCCCAGTCCAAGTCCGAGATACTGCATTATAAGAATAAGTGCGGCGATTATTATAACTGTCAGCAGGACACCCAAAAGTCTTTTCTTCTTTTTCTTCTTCTGTTTCTGCCTTTGCTTTTCAAGATCGCTGCGGTAGAGCTTTTCAACATCGTTCTGAATACTCATTTTTATTGTCCTTTCTATTTAGAAGTGTTTATGTATGTGAAATAAACGTTGCCGTATTTGTCTGAAACTGTCTGCACGGCGTTTTCTACTATCTTCATGTCACGGTAAAGCACAGCGTCGCCGTCATAGACAACTGCCGCAAGCATTACCTCGCCGTCTGCTGCACCAAGTCCTTCAAAAAGTGATATGAGCCTGCCTGAGATATCATCATCAGGGGTCACGGTCATAATATCTTCATCATTTCGGGAAATATACAGCTTATCAGTGCCGTTCTCATTTCGCATATCAAGTGATATGAGCATACCCTGAGTGTATCCGTCAAGAGCCTGCTGATTTTTTGCGGCATTGCTGTTTATGTTCTCAGCCTTTTTATATGCCTCGTCTATCTGCTTTTGCATATCCTCACGGAGCTTTTCAAGCTCGTCAGCGGACTTTTGCTTTTGCTCTTCAAGCTGCTGTGTAACAGCCTGCACCTGAGCTTTTGCGTCCTCTTTCTGACTGTCGGCTGATGCAGAAACGTCAGTCATGACCCAGAAAAGCATTATCATGATAACGTCAAGAAGGGAAGTCAGTTCAAGGACGATACCCTTATTTTTCCTGAAACCGTTCATGGCTGTTCACCGCTTTGAGAATGTTCGGCGTTGTTTCTTTCGAGATAAAGCTGAACGTTTTTCTCATTGTCCTCAATTTTTGCGGAGATTATTCCGTCGAGAAATTTGAAGATTATAGCAAAGACCAGTCCCCAAAAGGTAGAGGTCAAAGCACCGTAGAAATTATCCTGGACACTGGACATATCGCCCACCATACCAAGGAGTGAGATGACAGTACCGAGGATACCGAGCAAAGGGAAGATGCCTGTGAGGTTCACAAAAAGTGAATAGAGGCTGCCTGTGCGGTTACGCATTGATACGATATCGGTCTCACGGATATCGGAGATATCGCTGTCAGCCTGACGGCGTGACGCACCTGAGTCGGGAACGAAGATGTTCAGATGGAGTTTGTTATATAAAACATCGGCAGATTTTTTAGTAAAATAAAAAACGAGGGCGGTAGCGACAGCGACCAAGAAGATTATCATGTCGAAACCGAAAAAGTTCATAAAGATGACGGAAAAGAGTTTTTTCACGGATAAGACCCCCTTTAGAAATAATGATAGCACATTTTGAGGGAAAATGCAAGATGTGGGGAGAGAATATTGTGTGGGGAGCGGAGTTAAGTGAGGAACGGGGTTAAGTGATAATTGTCACACCCATGATGCCGAATTATTCATAGTGACATTGTTGTGATATTCTCCAATAATTCAACGGGCGAGAAATAGCGGGACGCCGAGGGCGTCGCTCCCCTACAGGTGCGATAGGATAGTTTGTATGGTTATCGAACCGTATTATCACCG
>UQAR01000015.1 GCA_900539095.1 uncultured Ruminococcus sp. | reverse complement strand
CGAGATTCGCCTTAGTCTCGTGGGCTCGGAGATGTGTATAAGAGACAGGTATGTGGCAATGCCTGTTATCTCAATCAAAGAGCCTCAGGGGGATTTTTCCGACGGCAAAGAGGGAAGTGCACAGGAAGAGAAATCAGCGGAACAGCAAGAACCGCTTTTGGAAATAAAAAAGACCGCCCTTATAAAAAACGGAACGGTCCTTGAAGAGTATCTTTCCCACGCTGACGCATCAGGCTGTCAGTGGCTGACGGGAAAGGCTGAACAATATTATGATATAATAGATTATCACGGCAGTCCAATGGACGTGAGAATAACCTCTGACGGTCACAGTCTGAAACTCGACAGTGAGAACGGCAGGCTTGTGTGCAGGCTGAAACTCACGGTGCTTGCTCACACTGCTCTCGATATCCGTGATGAGAAAAGCTCCGATGAGGTGGCAGGGCTCGTTGAAAAGCGGCTTGAAGAGGATATAAAAGGCGTTTGGAATAAGGCAGTGGGTGAAAACAAGACGGATATCTTCGGCGTGTGGCGGCTTTTCCGTCACAAATATCCTAAGAGCTATCTAAAGTATGCAGACCGTCTTGACGATGTCCTTAGCTCCATAGAGCTGAAAACAGATATCACCTGTCGGGTGTCATAAGGCGGCTCATGTCCTCGGGAAGGGGAGCGGTCACTGTCACTATCCTGCCGCTTTCGGGGCTTGAAAAGGTCATTTTCTCGCAGTGGAGAGCCTGACGGCTTATAAGGGGACTTGCCTTGCCGTAAAGGTCGTCGCCGAGGAGTGGAAAGCCCATATATGCGGTGTGAACTCTTATCTGATGAGTTCTTCCCGTTTCAAGAAAAAAGTCCACAAGGGACAGACTGCCCTGCCTTTGGCGGACTAGGTAGTCAGTTGCCGAATACTGTCCGTCATTTCTCACACAGCGTTTTATTATAGTTTCCTGCTCTCTTGCGATAGGTGCACAGATACGCCCGCCGCAATGGGGCAGGTCTTTTATTATGCCCACATAGGTCTTTTCAAAGCTTTTTTGGAGCATTGCCGCACTTCGCTGACTTTTCGCCACAAGCACACAGCCGCTGGTGTTGCGGTCAAGGCGGTTCACTGGTCGAAAAACAAGGCTTGGATAAAGTGCTGCGAACAGATTACCAAGCGTGTCGTCACGATGCTTTATTGAGGGGTGGCAGGGCATGAAAGGCGGTTTTGAGAACACGACCACTTCGCCGTCCTCGTAAAGTATATCAGCTTTGAGGCAGGAATTAGGTTCAAGCGTTTCGCCGTCGCCCTCGTTTATCATGATAATATCGTTCTCATAAACAAGGTCAACAGTGCGGATAAGTACGCCGTTTCTTGTCATGCCGTTCTCGGTGCGTTTTAGCCTTGTTATGAGCCTTTTTGAAAAGCCCCTTGAACGCAGTACACATTCAAGGGCTTTTTCGTTTTCTTCTTTTGTTATCGTCACGGTCATTTGCTGTATTTCCTCCAGCGTTTTATCATTGACGGCATTTTATCCTGCCAATAGCTGCCCATTATATCCTGCAAAAATACAATGTAGCTGAGCCTGAAATAAGGATATATCACAAAGATAGGATACACCAGCAGAAGTGCCGGAAGATACATGACAAAGCTCAGCAGAAACGAGATATATCTGCCGTGCTGACCGTCCATGAGCCTTACGGAAAGGTCGCAGGCGTCAAAAATGTTGGTGCGTGGGTTAAGGGTCATTATGTATGGGGCAAGTGCTAAAGATATCCAGTAATGCACCATAAGTCCGAAAAATACAACAGACAGTCCCAGTGAGAACATAAAGCAAAGCAGTCCTGCGGAGGTAAGCTCACTCAGCTTGCATACCCAGCCCCAGTAGTAAACGCTGTATGCCGATATGGCAAAAGGCACCGCTGAGAATATTTTCAGGGAGTTTATGATAAGCGAAGAGAATATTGTCTTTGCATAATAGGTGTAAGAGTGGGAGTTTATGTACTGCCTTGATCCCACATAGCTGTCGGCTCTTGCTATATCGACGAAAAAGCGGCGTATAGTCCACATTTCAAAGGCGGCGAACGGTATCACCACGATAAGGTCGAGAAACCAGAATATTTTTACGGAAACGTGCTTTTTCAGTCCCTCAAAAGAAAAATAATAGTCCCAGCCGATACGCTCAAAAAGGAGGTAAAGGGCTATTTCACACAGAACGAGAAACACAAACACCGCAAACAGAAAGGCCGTGAGGGATATGCAGTTTCCCATGTTCTGACCGATATTTTTTCTTGCCAGCTGTTTTATCTCTTTGTTCGTCAAGCTCTTTTCCTCCCCTCGTTTTTTTGATCTTGTTTACTTTTCGTCCTCGTCAGTATAGTAATCTTCAAAGGTGTAGTCAGGCATTTCCTCATATCTCGGCGGATATGTTCCGATGACCTCAAAGGCGTTTGAACGCTGCCACATTGAGGCTGTCACCATGACTTCAAAGCCCTCGCCGAAGTCGCAGGCATAGTCCATAGGCTTTCTTTTCGGCACGCCGAAACCTGCCAGCATATTCATTATAAGTCCGCCGTGTGTGCAGACTGCAACATTTGTAAGTCCCTCATACATCATGTCGGAGATTATAATGTTCAGTGCCTCATAGCAGCGGTTTATGACCTCTCTTGTTGACTCGCCGTTCGGAGGAGGATTGTCCAGTCCTCCCTTTATGAACTGTTCGTAATCAGGGTCGTTCATAAGCTCGTCAGCGGTTTTGTTCTCAAACTTTCCGAAGTCCATTTCACGCAGCTCGGGCATCTCTGCCACAAGCCTGTTCGGCTGAAGTATAGACACAGTCTGCTTGCATCTTTTCAGCGGCGAAGTGTAGACTTTCTGCACAGACGGGTAATCATACTTCTCTATCTTTTCATAAAGCTGGTCGGCACCCTCTCTGCACAGGGGCAGATCGGTAGTGCCGATATAACGTCCGTCAAGATTTGCCTGAGTCATTCCGTGGCGGATAAATGCTATTCTGTAGCCTTTCATATTTAAAATACCTGCTTTCTTTAATGGATTATAGTTAGTGGTCTAAAACCTGCACAAATTTTTCGCTCAAATTCGTGATTTTATATTTACAAATACATAAATTTATAGTATAATGTAATAATGATTGTGAAAACGATATGATTTTATACATAGGAGATATCATATGAGCAATGACAGCAAAGATGAACTTACTTTAAGGATAGGTGAAAAACTGGCGGCTGCACGCATCGCCTGCGGACTAACGCAAGCTCGTGCGGCAAAGGAAGTCGGCACTAGCCAGTCCTGCATATCAGCCATTGAACACGGCAAAAAGCAGAACGTAAATATGGTCATTGCTCTTATAAAGCTTTACGGAGCGTCATATGACGAGGTTTTCGGCGAGGTGGGTAAAAGTTCACAGTCAAAGGCTGTCAGCCGTTCTGACGAGGGAAGTCAGCTGCTTTCAGAACTCATAAAAGACAGCGGCATAAAAGGGCTTGAAACTCAGACAGACATGGCAGTGAAAATATGCACTTATATGCTGCTGAGAAAGCTGTATGCTGAAAATCCCCACAACTCCCAAAAGCTTTTTGAGCTTGACACCGCTCAGACAATGGAACGCTGCGTAAAATTTCTTTCCGCTCAGCCTTATGGCCTTGACAGGCTGCTTGGCTCTGCGGGAAAAAAGGTGAACAGGCTTGAGGTATCTGTAGGAAAAAATCCTGAACTAAGGGCGTTCATCAAAGAGTGTGAACACATTCTGCTCGCCTGCACATAAGAAATTTGATACCGATGTTATCATACTTCGGATATTATAACACACTTTTCAACTAATTTCAAGAGAGGTATCAAAATGAAAAAGCCTGAAAGGCGGCTGCTTATATCGGCGGCGTGTGCGGCGGCTCTTATGGTGTGCGGAGCGGTGATGATGCACTTAGATAAAAAGCCTGACGAGGCGACGTTTTTCGCCATGGACTGTCCCTGCACGGCGGCTGTATACGGCGGCGATGCTCAGGCGGTGAAGGACAGGATAAAGGCTTTGGAAAAGCTTTATTCACCTTATGAGAAAGGCTCTGAGATAGCAAGGCTCAACGAAAGCAGCAGGCTGGAGCTTTCAGCGGAAACTGCTCAGCTTGTGAAAGAGAGCGTGGAGCTTACAAAAAAGTACGGCGGAGCGGATATATCCGCAGGGGCAGTGACGGAGCTTTGGAACGTCACCGGTGATGAGCCGAGAGTGCCTGAGGAAGAGGAGATAAAAAAGGCTCTTTCCGCTGTGGGATATGAGAATATAAGTTTTTCGGGACAGGAGTGTGTCCTTGAAAACGGGGCTAAGATAGATGTGGGTTGTGACGGAAAGGGTTTTGCACTTGACGAGGTGAAAAAGCTTTTGGGCAGCGAAAAAGCCGACTGCGGGGTGGTGAGCTTTGGCTCGTCAACACTGCTTTACGGCGAAAAGCCTGACAAAACGGATTTCAAGGTTGCGGTCACAGACCCTTTTGACAACGATAACACCTGCCTGAGCTTTACAAGCGACGGCGGATTTGTTTCCACTTCCGGGGGATATGAGCGGTTCTTTGAGGCTCAGGGAAAAAAGTGGAGCCACATTTTTGACCTGACGACCGGCTATCCATGTGATACTGACCTTGCCTCAGTCACTGTGATAGGGCAAAGCGGCATTGAAACGGACTTTCTGTCTACCTGCATTTTTATCGGTGGCAGCAAAGACCTTGACAGGTGGCTTAGCAACGAAGATATAGAAGTTATCGCCATTGATGAAAACGGCGTTGTTTACTGCTCTGACAGCATAAAGAGCAGGATTAGTATAAGTGATGATAAATTCAGATTTGAATAGTCATAAAGTATGATAAGGGGGAAAATTATGAAACTCAACAGCATTTTTCTTTTCCACAAAAAGGGGACGGAAAACAGCGAAACTATCGCTATACCGCTGCCTGCAAGGGTGAAGATATCAATGTCTCAGCATATGGGTGCACCCTGTGAGCCGATTGTTGCAAAGGGCGACAGAGTGCTTGTGGGACAGGTCATAGGCGAAAGCAGTGCATTTATGTCATGCCCTGTTCACTCGTCAGTGTCAGGCACAGTGGCAGCGATATCCGAGCTTTTAACAGCAGGCGGAAAGGTATGCAAAATGGTGGAGATAGACACCGACGGCGAGCAGGAGATATCGCCTGACGTAAAGCCGCCTGTTATAACAGACAAGGCAAGCCTTTGCGAGGCTGTGAAACAGTCGGGCTGCTGCGGAATGGGCGGTGCAGGATTCCCGACGCACATAAAGCTCAACTTTGACGAGGGAAAATACAAGGTGGATACCCTTGTTATAAACGCCGCCGAGTGCGAGCCTTACATAACGAGCGACTACCGTGAAATGATCGAGAACGCTGACGACGTTATGTGCGGCATAAAGCTCGTGCGTGATATGCTGAAACTGAAAAAGGTCGTTATCGGTATCGAGGACAACAAGCCGCAGGCTATAAAGCTTATGCGTGAAAAGTCGGCAGAAGAGGACAACATCGAGGTAAAGGTGTTAAAGTCCTGCTATCCTCAGGGTGCTGAAAAGGTGATAATCTTCAATACCACAGGACGCATAGTCGGCGAGGGTCAGCTGCCTTCAGACCAGGGCGTTATCGTAATGAACGTCACCACAGCAGGCTTTATCGGCGAGTATTCAAAAACAGGTATGCCTCTCATATCAAAGAGGATAACCGTTGACGGCGACGCAATTTCAACGCCTTGCAACGTGAGAGTACCTATAGGCACATCTGCGGAGGATATACTGAAATTCGGCGACTGCGACAATGAAAGGGTGAGAAAAGCACTTTTCGGCGGCCCGATGATGGGAATGTGTCTTTATGAGCTTGACACTCCTGTGACAAAAACCACCAACGCTATCCTTGCTTTTGGTGAAAAGAGCGACAAGAAAAAGGGTATCGAGGACAGATGTGCACAGACAAACTGCATAAAGTGCGGAAGATGTATCTCAGCTTGTCCGCTGAACCTTATGCCTACAGAGCTTGAAAAGGCTTACGACAGGCGTGACAAAGAGGCTCTTATAAAGCTCAAGGTAAGTCTTTGCATGAACTGCGGTTCGTGTTCATACGTCTGTCCTGCAAAGAGAGATCTTGCAGAGAAAAATCAGCTTGCAAAAGCTTTCATAAGAACGTAAGGAGGTAAGATGATATGGAAAAAATGCTGGTAAGCCCTTCGCCTCAGATAAGGGATAATATTTCTACCTCTAAGGTAATGACCCATGTGCTCATTGCTCTTTGCCCTGCACTTGCAATGTCTGCCTACGTTTTCGGCGGACGTGCACTTATGCTCACGGGCTTTTGCATGATAACTGCACTTATATGGGAAAGACTTTGCAATCTTATAATGAAAAGACCTGATTCCACAAAGGACGTTTCGGCACTTGTGACCGGTATGCTTTTGGCGTTCAATCTCCCTGTGACAATGCCTTACTGGCAGGCTGCTATCGGCACATTTGTTGCTATCGTCATCGTAAAGCAGCTGTTCGGAGGACTGGGACAGAATTTTGCAAACCCTGCTATCGTGGGAAGAATAGTTCTTATGCTTGCATTCACAGGCAACATGACCCACTGGGTAGTGCCTTTCTATGACCCTGACAATATAGTGACAGGTGCGACACCTCTTGCAGCGGCACATTCTGCACCTGCCGATTATCTCGATCTTTTCCTTGGAAGAGTAGGCGGCTGTCTTGGCGAGGTGTCTGCGGCGGCACTGCTCATTGGCGGAATATATCTTATAATGATGAAGATAATCTCTGTACATACTCCGCTGGCATTTATAGGCACGGTGTTCGTGTTCTCATATCTTTGCGGCGAGGACGGTATCTATCAGATACTTGCAGGCGGCGTAATGCTTGGTGCATTCTTTATGGCGACTGACTATGTTACAACTCCTGTTACAAAAACAGGCAAGGTCATATTTGGTATCGGCTGCGGCGTGATAACCTGCGTGATTCGTTTCTTTGGCTCTTATCCTGAGGGCGTTTCATTCTCCATACTGCTTATGAATATCCTTACACCATACATAGACATGGTAACAAAAACAAAGCCTTTAGGGGCTGTAACAAAGAAAAAGGAGGCGAAGTCTGAATGAAAGATAAAATAATGCCTCCACTGGTGCTGACTATTATATGTATCGTTGTCAGCGGACTGCTTGTGCTTGCCTATAATGCGACATATGTTGACAATACCGGCGTTCTTACTGACGATATGAAAAAGGGCTGCGAGGAGATATTCGGCAAGGGCAGCTACGAGATAATGCTTGACGGCGAGGGCGACAGCAAGACGCCTGTTACGTTCGACACAGAGGGCGTGAACTCCATTATCACAGACAAGGATAACGGCAGATGTGTTATCGAGATAACTGAGGACGGCTATTCAAAGGGCGGACTTCACCTTCTTATCGGTATAAACAGCGAGGGAACTATCGAGGGGATAGAGTTTCTTTCCATAGGCGAAACTCCGGGTCTTGGCACAAAGGTGCAGGACGATAGTTTTCTTTCAAAGTTCAAGGGGTTCGGAGTTGACACTGATGAAAACTCTATCGACAACGTGACCGCCGCTACCTATTCTTCGAAGGGAATGAAATCTGCGTGCAAAAAGGCTGTAAAGCTTTTTGACGAGCATAAGGAGGAGATACTCAATGGCTGAGAAGAATTCTAATCTGTATGAATTTACAAAGGGTATCATAAAACAGAACCCGACACTTGTTACGCTCCTTGGTATGTGTCCGACCCTTGCGGTCACCACAATGGCGAAAAACGGTATCGGAATGGGACTTGCCACAACATTCGTGCTGGTGTGCTCAAACTTTGTTATATCCCTTTTGAAAAACGTTATCCCAAAGGCTGTAAGACTGCCTTGCTTTATCGTAATAATCGCAGGCTTTGTTACACTTATCGAGTTTCTTATGAAAGGCTATATCCCTGAGCTTTACAGTGCTCTCGGCGTGTTCCTTTCTCTTATCACCGTAAACTGTATAATCCTCGGCAGAGCAGAGGCTTTTGCAAGCAAGAACAAGATATTCCCGTCAGTCCTTGACGGACTTGGAATGGGTCTTGGCTTTACTCTCTCACTGTTCACAATGGGTTCTATAAGAGAGATACTTGGAACAGGCTCATGGTTCGGTTTCAAGATACCTTTCCTGTGCGACGACCCTATGACAGTGTTCATCATGCCGGCAGGCGGATTTTTCGTGCTTGGCTGTCTTATCGCACTTGTGAACAAGATAGCAAACAAGAAACCGCCTAAGGAGATATCCTGCTCAGGCTGCCCTAATGCAGCTTTGTGCAAGGGTCAGTGCAGAACAGACAGCGAGGAGGCATAAAAATGAGCTACATACTTATTCTTATCGGCTGTGTATTCGTAAATAACGTGGTGCTCTCTCAGTTCATGGGAATATGTCCTTTCCTTGGCGTATCAAAGCAGATGAAGTCGTCAGTGGGAATGGGTGCTGCGGTAATATTCGTAATGATATGTGCAACAGCTATCACATATCCTGTATACAGACTGCTTGAGCATTTCGGCATAGAGTATCTCAAAACTGTGGCGTTCATACTTGTTATAGCAATGTTCGTTCAGCTTGTTGAGATAGTAATGAAAAAGATGATGCCGCCCCTTTATAAGGCTCTCGGTGTTTATCTGCCTCTTATAACCACAAACTGTGCAGTGCTGGGCGTTACTATCGGAAATATCGACAATGGCTATAATTTCCTTCAGTCCCTTACAAACGCACTGGGAACAGGTCTTGCGTTTACACTTGCACTGCTGCTTTTCAGCGGAGTGAGAGCAAGGATAGAAAACTGCGATTTTCCTGAAACTTTCAAGGGCGTGCCTGCTACGCTCATAGCGGCGTCAATAGTGTCACTTAGCTTTATGGGCTTTTCGGGAATAATCTGATAATAATTTATCGATATGAAACGATCAAGGGTTGAATTTACAAAGCCGATGAAAAAGACCCACACTATATTGATACCATCAATGCTTGACTTCCACTTTCCGCTGCTTAAATATGCATTTCTTAGCGGCGGATATAAGTGCGACGTTATCGGGGTGAACGAATACAGTCGGTCACAAATGATAAACGCAGGCTGGGAATATTCAAATAATGATGTCTGCTTTCCCTGCAACCTCATAATAGGACAGTTCATATGTGCACTGAAAAGCGGCAAATATGACACCGCAAAAACAGCCCTGCTGCTGCCTCAAACAGGAGGAGGGTGCAGAGCGTGCAATTACATTATGCTGCTGCGAAAAGCTCTTTTGAAAGCCGGTCTGCAAAATGTTCCTGTGGTGTCACTTAATGTCAGCGGCGTTGAGAAACACAGCGGATTTTCCATAACGCCTAAAATGGTGCTGACGGCTTGTGCAGCGATCTATTACAGTGACTTGCTTTTGTATCTTTATAATGAGCTTTCACCCTATGAACTAAAAAAGGGTGAAACGCTTGATAAAGTCCGCCTATGGAACAGCAGGCTGTCACGGCTTTTTGAACATGGCAAAGCAGCCGATCCGATCTCAATGTGCGTCATATTCCGCAAGATATGCGAAAGCTTTGCTACAATAAATTGTGATAAAAGCAGATCGGTCAAAAAGGTTGCCATAACAGGGGAGCTTTACATAAAATTCTGTGCTCTCGGCAACGGCAAAACGGAGAAATACCTCCGTGATCTCGGTTGTCAGATATATATGAACGGCTTTGTTCCATACATAATGTACCTTGCCGATTCCTGTACAAATGATGATAACATTTACGGAAGAAAAACTTTGGCAGGTGTGGGAGCAAAAGTCCTTATTGCCTATATGAAAACGCTTTGGTGCAAAATGAATTCTGCAATTGTACAAAACGGTTTCGAGCCTATGGAAGACTATAGATCCTTGAAAAGCTACGGTGAAAACTTTGGCTGCCTAGGCGAAACAATGGGGGACGGCTGGCTTATCGGTGCAGAAATGTGTTCAGCGTTGAAGAATGGCTGCAAAGGTGTTGTGATGCTGTTGCCGTTTGGCTGCCTTGTGAGCCACACCTGTGCAAGAGGCATAATAAAGCGTATAAAAAAGCTCTACCCAGACAGCATCATAACGGCGGTCGATCACGATTCGGGAACAGCGGACGTTAATATCAAAAACCGCATTAAGATGACCCTTGATTTTATGGATAATAATATAATGAAACACAACAAAAACTGAAATTCTGAAAGAGGAGAATAATATGGAATATATGATCCCTTTGGCTATATTTGCAGCTCTTGGAATATTGGCAGGTGTTCTGCTGACAGTGGCATCAAAGGTATTTGCCGTTGAGGTAGACGAGCGTGTGGACGCTATATCAGAGGCTCTGCCGCAGGCAAACTGCGGAGCCTGCGGGTTTTCGGGCTGTGCAGACTATGCGGACGCTATCGTAAACAAGGGTGCTGAGTGTAATCTCTGCCGTCCGGGAGGCGAGGCTGCTGCAAAGAAGATAGCTGAGATAATGGGCGTTGAGGTCACCGCCGCTGAACCGCTGGTGGCTTTTGTACGCTGTTCAGGCGACTGTTCTCATACACCGCACAAATATGATTTTGACGGTGTTCAGAGCTGTGCTGCCTGCAACAGATTTTATGACGGCAGCAAGCTTTGCACAAGCGGCTGTCTTGGTTACGGCGACTGCATAAAGGTGTGCTCTCAGGGGGCAATATCTATCGTTGACGGCATTGCTGTTATCGACAAGGCAAAGTGCATGGGCTGCGGACTTTGTGCTAAAGCCTGTCCTAACGGTCTTATCGCAGTCAGGAGGATATCACAGGCTGTGGATATCTGCTGTTCATCGAGAGATGTGGGCAGAGTAACAAGATCCGTTTGTCCTAACGGCTGCATAGGCTGTAAGCTTTGTGAAAAGAACTGCCCGTCAGGTGCAGTCACAGTTCAGAACAACCATGCAGTTATTGATTATGACAAGTGCACAAACTGCGGAAAATGTGCCGAAGTTTGCCGTGTTCACGCTATAAGACCTATCATGGGCGAAAAAGCTGTGAACAGCTGAACAAAATAAAAAGGAATTTCTCCCGTGACGCTTAGCTGCGTTGCGGGAGTTTTTTCGTGCCAAAAATCAGTGACAGTATTTGTGCAGTGTTCACGAAAAATTAAAATTTTGTTGACATATGTTTCTAAATGGATTATAATAATACTTATGTAAATATTTATATGCGGCGAAAGAGATATAGCCGCTTTTGTAAGGAGATCAGGCAAAATGTTCAATAAGGTCAAAAATCCAAGTGATAAAAACGTTTTCAGACGTGCGGCGGCTCTCGTTGTCACTTTTATGCTTGCCGCAGCTATGATACCTGACGTTGGCATTGCCAATGCGGAAATGTCTGTGGAAGATATCGTTGGTTCGGCGGCTGTGGGAGCGGCTTTCGATACCGACAGCGAGGAAATGGCAGTTGTTGATGTAGTTGCGGACTGCGGTGCAGACAACACCGGCAACGCCATGACAAACAGGCAGATACAGCAGGCTTTGAATATAGCAAAGGAAAATTCCGCTAATGGCGTAATGACAAAGGTCATAATACCAAAGGGAACATATCTCATTTCATCAGCACTTGTGGTATCAAGCGACACCTGGATATACTGCGAGGACGGTGCGGAGTTAAAAAGGTGCAACTCATATGGTCCTATGCTTATGAGTGAGGCTAACGGTATCGGCGGCTATGACGGCACAAAGAACGTCATTGTTGAGGGCGGAATTTGGAACGGAAATACTGACGGCTGGCTCAGTCTGGCCGATTTTTCAAATATCAGGTTCGCACATTGCAGAAATATCCTGCTGAAAAATATGCAGGTCAAAAACAATCAGGACGGTCATCATATGGAAATAGGCGGTGCGGCTGATGTGACTATAGAGGGCTGTACCTTTACGGGATACACTGGCGAGCTGAAAAAAGAGGCTATCCAGCTTGACTGCATGAACAACAGCAGGGTTTTTGAAGGCTATGCACCATTTGACGATACTTCATGCGAGAATATCGTCATAAAAAACAACCTGTTTTCAGGCATTTGCAGAGGTCTTGGCTCACATTCTGCTACTCTCGGCGTCTATTATACAAATATCGTGATAGAGGGCAATACATTTGAAAACCTTGACGATATCGCCATGATAATGTATAACTACAAGGACTGCACGATAACAAACAACACCATAAAAAATTGTGCCAGCGGTATCGAGTTCAAGGCAATGTCAAAGCTGCCTAACAACAACTTCAATCCACCTGTGAACATGACTATGAAAGAGGCTATAGACAGCGTTGACGCAGATTCAAACACGGTGATATCTTCAAATACTATCTCTGTGAGTGCTGACAACGCCCATGGCTACACAGGCGGAATACTTTTGACTGGCTATGAGCTTAAAGACAACGGCGTTATACCTGACCATGATTTCCGTGTAGCAGGGGTGAAGATATCCGAAAACAGGATAGAAAGCAACGGCACGACTATATCTCTCAACGACGCTGAAAACTGCACCATTGAGTCGAATGTGCTCATAACAAAGCGTGACGGCGTGAATTTCAACGACAAAAACGGTGTTATGATAAACGGCAGTGACGGGATAGTTCTTTCTGATAACTATATTTCAGGCTCTGCAAAAAGCGGAATGGCTTTTACTGCAAGTTCCGGCAATGTTATAAATGGCAACACTGTTACAAATGTAGGCTCTAATGGTATAAATATCTATAGCAGCTCAAAGAATAATTCGGTAAGCTCAAATACAGTGACCTCTGCGAAAGGTCACGGCATTGCGGTTTCAACGAGTTCTGCTGCTGAGATAAAGGCGAATGATATAGCAGGCTCAGGTGCTACAGGAATATCTGTGTATAATCATTCAGCTGCTGACTGCTCAGGCAACAAAGTAACAAGTGCGAGAAATCATGGAATAGCATACAGCAAGTATTCTTCAGGCAAGGCAACTTCAAATACTATTTCAGGCTCAGGCAAAAACGGTATCGTTTCTGCTGACCACAGCAGTGTGACGGTAAGTTCAAACAGCATAAGCGGCTCAGGCAGCAACGGTATCAGCGTAAGCTCAAAGAGCAAGGCAACGCTTAAAGACAACACCGTGAACAGCTCAAAGAAGTCGGCAGTTGCAAAGAGCAGCGATTCTACTCTTAGTCTGCCAAAGGTCACAGGAGTTTCTGCAAAATCAGTGTCCACAACAGGTGTGACGCTGGACTATTCTGGAAAATCTACGAACAAGTGCGGCTATGAGGTCTACAGAAAAACAGGTGCAAAGGGAAAATACTCCTCTGTGGGAACTTCCTCTAAGGACACATTCACTGACAAAAAGGTTCAAAGGAACACAACATATTATTATAAGGTACGCTGCTATGAAACAGTTGGCGGCAAGAAAGTATACGGGGGATATTCCTCTGAGATAAAGGTAAAGTCGGCAGCAAAGATTTCGGTGGCGAACGCTGCTGTGACAGTGCCGAACAAGGTTTGGACCGGCAAGGCGTTAAAGCCTGCTGTTACAGTGAAGGTTGGTGGCAAGAAACTAAAAAGCGGCACTGATTATACTGTAAGATACTCATCAAACAAGAACATAGGCACTGCAAAGGTGACTGTGACAGGCAAGGGCAGTTATACAGGCAAGATAACAAAGACATTCAAGATAAATCCTCAGGGACAGAGCATTTCTGTCAAGGATGATAAGAGCAAAAAGAAGATATCCGTGACCCTTAAAAAGCACAGCTCAAACTCGGGCTATCAGGTATATTATGCCGACAACAGCGACTTTAAAAAAGGAAAGTCACTGTGGCTCAGCGGCAGCTCAAAGAACAAGGGCACTATAAGCTCGCTCAAAAAAGGCAAGACATATTATGTCAGAGCAAGAGATTATAAGACCGTGGGCAAGACGAAATTCTACGGCAAATGGTCAGCAGTCAAAAAGGTAAGTCTTTAGGGCAAAAAATTTTGCAAGCCGATTGACAAGGCACATATAATGTGGTATAATTCAAGATATGACAAGGAAGGTGAAAATGATGACCAATGTTGTAAAGGGCGATCAGGTAAAGGATTCATACGGCAAGATATACGATGTTATCGAAGTTCATGAGCACAATGTTATGGTGCTTGAGCCGGGCAAGCCGTACTGGGAGCGTATCTGCATGGGACGTTTTGATTTCGACTCATATTTCAGAAGAGCAGATGAGCCTTTGACTGACGATATGTCTCGTCCAATGGACGCTGATGATGACTACGACGAGGAAGAAGAATAAAAAATTATTGCGGTTGACTTTTTGAGCCAGCCGCATTTTTATTTATGAAAAAAACCACGGAGAAAAGCTCTCCGTGGTTTTTGTATTTATGCTGTTTCTTCTGCGAAGTTTCCTGTGTAGAGCTGATAATATTTGCCCTTCTTTGCGATAAGCTCGTCATGAGTTCCACGCTCGATTATCCTGCCCTGCTCAAGGACCATTATGCAGTCTGAGTTTCTGACTGTGGAAAGTCTGTGGGCGATAACGAATGTCGTTCTGCCCTGCATGAGAGCGTCCATGCCTGCCTGTACAAGGCTCTCTGTTCTTGTGTCGATAGAGGAAGTAGCCTCGTCAAGGATAAGAACAGGAGGGTCGCCGACTGCCGCTCTTGCAATGGCGATAAGCTGACGCTGACCCTGTGAAAGGTTTGAGCCATCGCCTGTGAGAACAGTGTTATAGCCGTCAGGAAGTCTTTCGATAAAGCCGTTTGCATTTGCAAGTCTTGCGGCTGCGATACATTCCTCGTCGGTGGCGTCAAGGTTGCCGTAGCGGATATTTTCCATTACAGTGCCTGTAAAAAGGTGTGTATCCTGCAAAACTATGCCGAGAGTTTTTCTCAAAGCAGGCTTTTTTATCTTTGTGATATTTATTCCGTCATAGCGTATCTTTCCGTCCTGAATATCATAGAAACGGTTGATAAGGTTTGTGATAGTTGTCTTTCCTGCACCTGTTGAGCCTACAAAAGCTATCTTCTGACCAGGCTTTGCAAAAAGCTTAACGTCATGAAGAACTATCTTGCTGTCATCATATCCGAAGTCAACGCCGTCAAAAACGACCTCGCCCTCCATTTTCTTGTAGTCTACAGTGCCGTCAGCCTGATGACGGTGTTTCCATGCCCATATGCCTGTGCGTTCTTTACATTCTTCAAGCTCGCCGTTCAGGTTGTATTTTGCGTTCACGAACTCAACATAGCCCTCGTCTGTTTCAGGTTTCTGGTCAAGAAGGTCAAACACTCTGCCTGCACCTGCTGTCGCCTGAACAACGAATGTCATTTGCTGGCTTATCTGTGTGATAGGCTGTGTGAAGTTCTTGTTGAGGGATACGAATGTTACGATAGTTCCAAGGGTAAGACCGGCATAGCCGTTTATTGCAAGAACTGCTCCCACAATGGCACAAAGCACATAGCTGAGGTTTCCAATGTTTGCGTTTATCGGCATCATGATGTTTGCATATTTGTTAGCCTCGTTGGCACTTACTCTAAGCTTGTCATTTATCTTTACGAAATCCTCTATTGCCTTGTCCTCATGACAGAAAACCTTTACTACCTTCTGTCCGTCAAGCATTTCCTCGATAAAGCCGTCAACTGCACCAAGGTCATGCTGCTGTGCTGCAAAATGCATTCCTGATTTTGACGCCAGTGAGTTTGTGACCTTTACCATTATGAACGCCATTGCGATAGAAAGTATGGTAAGCGGAATGTTGAGGACTATCATGGAAACGAGTGTCGATATAAGTGTTGCAAGAGAGTTTATGAGCTGAGGTATGCTCTGGCTGATAAACTGTCTGAGAGTATCAACGTCGTTTGTGTATACTGACATTATGTCGCCGTGCGGGTGTGTGTCAAAGTATTTGATTGGAAGAGTTTCCATGTTGAGAAACAGGTCATCTCTTATGTTTCTCAGGGTACCCTGACCGATGTTTACCATTATCCTGTTATAAGCGTATGAGGCAGCGATGCCCACAACGTATATGACTGCAAGTCCTCCAAGGGCTTTTGCAAGAGGCGAGAAATCATGGCTGGACGTTTTGAGCAGAGGAGTGATGTAATCATCAACGAGCGACTGCATGAACATCATTCCCACAAGGGTGGTGACAGCCTGTATGAGTATGCACGCCACAACTATTATAAATGAGAACTTATAGTTTTTGAGCATATATTTTATAACTCTGCCAAGGACCTTCATCTGGTCGCCTGACATTTTAGGCTTGCCGCCCATTTCTTTTTTCATTTCTTCAGGCATTTAAGATTCCTCCTTTCCTGCTGACTGGACGTCGAAATCTCCGCCGCCCTTTATCTGTGACTCGTATATCTCACGGTATATCTCGTTGTTTTCAACAAGCTTTTCGTGTGTGTCAAAGCCGTTTACTCTGCCGCCGTCAAGAACGATTATCCTGTCGGCGTCCTGAACGCTGGATATTCTCTGTGCGATAATGAATTTTGTTGTGCCCGGTATGGTCTTTGCGAACGCTGCTCTTATCTTTGCGTCTGTTGCAGTGTCCACGGCACTTGTGGAGTCGTCAAGTATGAGCACCTTAGGCTTTTTGAGCAGTGCTCTTGCGATACAAAGCCTTTGTTTCTGTCCGCCTGATACGTTCGTACCGCCCTGTTCGATGTATGTTTCATACTTGTCAGGGAAACGTTCTATGAACTCGTCTGCACAGGCAGCCTGGCACGCCTCGATACATTCGGCGTCTGTTGCATTTTCATTGCCCCAGCGGAGGTTGTCAAGGATAGTGCCTGAGAAAAGCACGTTTTTCTGCAAAACTACAGATACCTGATCTCTCAGATATTCCATATCGTAATCTCTTACGTCTTTGCCGCCAACGCACACAGAACCGTCGTCAACGTCATAAAGACGGCTGATAAGATTTACAAGACTCGTTTTTCCGCAGCCTGTCGAACCTATGATGCCGATTGTTTCGCCTGATTTTATGTGCAGGTCGATATTGTTGAGCACCATTTTGCCGCTGCCGTGCTTGTATGAAAAGCTTACGTTGTTGAAATCAACAGAGCCGTCCTTCATATCTTTTGAAGGGTCATCGCCGTTGTGAAGGTCAGGTGTTTCTCTGAGTATCTCAGAAATACGTCTTATGCTTGCTGTACTCATTGATATCATAACGAATATCATTGAGAGCATCATAAGTGACATCATTGCGGAAATAACATATGTGAAAACTGATGAAAGCTCACCTGTTGTCATAACGCCGTTTACAACGTTCTTTGCACCCAGCCAGCTTATGAGCATTATGCAGCTGTAGATAACTAACATCATAACAGGGTTGTTAAGTGCGATAAGGCTCTCAGCCTTTACGAACATCTTGTAAAGGTTGCCGGAGGCTTTTGTGAACTTCTTCTGCTCGAAATCTTCTCTTACATAAGCCTTTACAACTCTGATAGCTGATACGTTTTCCTGAATACTTGCGTTCAGGTCATCATACTTTTTGAAAGCCTCTGTGAAAACTTTCATAGTCTTTTTTACGATGATACCAAGAACTACGCCAAGGAGAACGATAGCGATAAGGAAAATAAGGCTCATTGAACCGCTGACCGCAAAGCACATTGCCATTGAACATATGAGCATGAGCGGTGCTCTTACTGCGATACGGATTATCATTTGATATGCGTTCTGAACATTTGTAACGTCTGTGGTCATTCTTGTTACAAGACCTGCTGTGCTGAACTTGTCGATATTTGAGAATGAATATGTCTGCACCTTGCGGTAGATAGCCTCACGGAGATTGCAGGCAAAACCTGATGACGCCGAGGCTGCATACTTTCCTGCGAGAAAGCCCGAAAGCAGGCTGACCATTGCCGCCGCTATCATTACGCCGCCGAAAATATAGACGTTTGTCATGTTGCCCTTTTCAATGCCGTCATCAATGATCTTCGCCATTATAAAAGGCAGCAGCATTTCCATAAAGACCTCAAGTGCTGTGAAAATAGGGGTCAGAATGGAGTCCTTTTTGTACTGTTTGATCTGTGCTAGTATTTCTTTCAAGCCAGATCCCTCCTCTCACGATCTTATTTTTTATAATGTATTGTCTATCATTTTTTTCTGGAGCCTTTCCATTTCGTCAAGCTCCTCGTTTGTGAAATTTCTGAAAGCCGTTGCCTCTATTTTGTTGAGGCAGTCGCAGATGTCATGCTGCAAGGCATATGCCTTTTCCGTTGCGACTATCTTTTTGTGACGTTCGTCCTCGTCACTGCCCTCATAGGTAAGATATCCGCCTGCACGGAGTTTCTTTATCAGTCCCGAAACTGTTGCACGGGAGATGTTAAGGTCATGATGTATCGCCGTGGAAAAAACAGGCTCGCAGTTATGCTCCATTATGTACATGAGTACATGGCTCTGAGCGGCGGTTATGCCCTTGCCTGCAAGCATTGTGTTTATCTCACATTCTATTTTAAGATGTATATGCTTGGAATACCGCAGAATGTTCTTTTTTCTGTTATCCGCCAAATTGTTCGCCTCCTTACATTTTTGCACCTAACATTTTGCTTTAACTAATAATATCACATTTTTACTTGAAAGTGAAATACAAATATGTTATAATGAATAAAAGAATTTTATAGATTACTATCAAATTTAATTTTTATTAAGAATTGTTTACCGAAAGAAACAATTTGCGGAAATAAACAAACATAAGGGAGCGATTTTTGTGAATACTGTACAACTGGAGTGCTTTTTGGCTGTGGCACAGTATCTTAACTTTTCAAAAGCGGCAGAATCTGTGAGCATCACTCAGCCTGCGGTTAGCCACCAGATAAGTTCCTTGGAGGACGAGCTTGGGGTAAAGCTTTTTGTGAGAACGAGCAAGAGCGTTTCACTTACAAGAGAGGGCGTAATGTTCATTTCTGACGCAGAGCAGATACTGAAAATAGCAGGCTCAGCGAAATTCAGACTGTCTGAAAAGCCTGAGGACGAGCCTGTGAGGCTGGATATAGGCTGTCACAATCAGGCGGAACTGAACGTCCTGCCCCCTGCCTTGGGGGAACTGTCAAGGCTTTATGAGGATCTTTTGCCGTCAATACATATTCTGCCTTTCAAGTCTATAGACAATCAGCTTAAAGATCAGAAAATACAGCTTTTGCTGTCTTTTAAAAGCACGCAGAAACAGCCTTTTGATTACACTGAGCTTTGCCGCTGTCCGTTCATGTGCTTTTGCACAAAGGATCACCCACTTGCGGCGGCTGAAAGCCTTGACATAGAGGACTTTTCAGGCAGACCGCTTTTCATAGAGCGGCACACCTGTCCTGAAGAGGTTTTCTCATTTCAGCACAAACTCCTTGCACAGGGAAAGGTGGAAAAGATAACATTCTGCGGAGATTACGAAAGTGCGATCACAATGGCGGAGGCAGGGATAGGCTTTTTTGTCTACCCTATGATAGGGGAAACCTACAGAGGTCCGCTTAAATGTATCCCTATAAATGGCGTGAGGGAAGTGTCCTTCGGGGTGTATTATCTCAAGTCGCAACTGGAAAAGCAGGCAAAGGATATGATAAGGATATTGAAGAAAATATATGCAAAATAAAAGCACTGCATCGTGGAGATACAGTGCTGTGAGTGTTGCAAAGAAAATAATTAGTGGGCGACCTCAGTATTACATATCAAACAATGGGTACATAATTTCATTTTTATGACGCTTTCTGCAAATATTCTTCAAGGCAAAGATTATTTTCGTGCATTTCCTCGGCGGCTTTTTTGCCAACATATCTAAAATGCCATTCTTCGGGAATAATGCCTGTTATGTCTTGCTTTTCGGCGGTGTAACGCTGGATAAAGCCGTATTTGTAGCTGTTTTTGGCGAGCCAATCCCATACTTCCTGATTTGTAACTCTGCTGTCACCGCTTGCGATATCGACGCATAGACCAAGCTCGTGTTCGCTTGTGCCGGGCATCGCCACCCATTCTTCCGCATAGGCTTTCGCCTTTTTGTCGCTGTAGCCTATTTTCTGATAGTGTTCATATTTGCTCTCAAGTATGTCCTGCTGATCCTCTGCGGTGCGGAACGATGATGTGATAGTTGGATATATCCCCTGCGAGCGTGCGTCATCAAACATTTTCTGAAGCTGTGGGTAAATGCGGCAGTCCACTGCCTGACCATTGTCAAGGGCGGTGAGTATCACTGAGCAATTCTCGCATATAGGCGTGTCATTGTTCACCAATGTGAGCTGCCAGTCCTGCCGGGCATTATACTCTGCAAGCTGAGATGAGGTCACGCTGTCGTCATAGGTGTATTCCACTGATGCAGGTGTGAACTGTTTCTTTGGTTTCATATCAGGAATGTAATATCTGTATATAAGTAATGCCACAAACAAAATAATAATTGTGGTGGCAATTACGATATGCTTTTTGTTTTTATTTGTCATAATGACCGCTCCTTTGCTTTTGCTGTATCAATGATACCATATTAAAGAAGCTTTCGCACGAGTATTATCTTAACTGTTTCATAAGATTTTCTTAATGTGTCGGACTAGCGTTAAGCATTGTCGGTGATAACAAATTTTGCATGACGATTTGTGCATATCGACGATTTTATAGAAAAGGTCTTGACTTGGAGCTAACTCCAGGTGGTAAAATGTAATCAATAAATAAAACTCTAGGAGGTAATTTATCATGGCAGTAAAACAGACAGCAGGAAGAAACGGTCTTGGCGACCTTGCACCAAAGTTTGCAGAGCTTAATGATGACGTTCTGTTCGGCGAGGTGTGGTCAAGAGAGGACAAGCTTTCTCTTAGAGATCGCTGTATCGTTACAGTAACGGCTCTTATGGCAAAGGGCATAACAGACAATTCTATCAAATATCATATCGAGAACGCTAAAAACCACGGCGTAACAAAGACTGAAATGGTGGAGATCATCACTCACGCCGCATTCTATGTTGGCTGGCCTAACGCATGGGCTATATTCCCAATGGTAAGAGAGGCGTATGCTGAGGAAAAGGACAGCTGTTCAGATTCACTTTTCGGTCTTGGCGAGCCTAATGTGAACTTTGCTCAATATTTTATCGGAAACAGCTATCTGAAACCGCTGAATGTCAAGGGCGTAGGCGTTTTCAATGTTACATTTGAGCCAAAGTGCAGAAATAATTGGCATATCCACCACAAGGGCGGACAGATACTTCTCTGCACAGACGGCGAGGGTTGGTATCAGGAATGGGGTCAGCCTGCAAAAAAACTTCACCCAGGAGATGTTGTTTACATTGCCCCGGAGGTAAAGCATTGGCACGGTGCAACAAAGGACGAGTGGTTCACGCACGTTGCCCTTGAGATACCTGCCGAGGGTGCGTCAAACGAGTGGTGCGAACCTGTTACAGATGAGCAGTATGAGGCTCTTTAAAGGAGAAAGCTATGACGATTTCTGAAGTAAGCGAGAAATACGGACTTACACCTGATACTCTGAGATATTATGAGAGGATAGGTCTAATCCCGCCTGTGCCGAGAACAAAGAGCGGTCTGAGGGATTATGACGAACATTCCTGCGGCTGGATAGAGTTCATAAAGTGCATGAGAGGTGCAGGTTTGCAGATAGAGGCTCTTATAGAGTATGTGGCTTTGTATCAGCAGGGTGACAGCACTGTGGAGGCAAGAAAGAACCTTCTTATCGAGCAGAGAAAAGATCTTCTTGAAAAACAGCAGGAGATAGCTGCGACTATCGAAAGACTCAATTACAAGATAGAGAACTACGAAAAAATCTGCGAAAAGGTAATAAAGTGAAGAGAAATACAAAGGGCTGCAGTAAAATGCCGCCCTTTTTTTGCAAAACTTGCTCTTTTCTGCTTTGATTTTTAACAATTTTATGCTATAATAAAACATAAATAATATGATTCTCTAGGAATCGTGGAAACATTCACTTAACATTATAATAGAATAAAAACGAAGGATGTGGAAAATAATAGCAGTGACAAAGAAATAGAGAAACAGGAGAAATGTATATGACTTATAAAAAGAATGTTTCAAAATTGGTGATTGCCATCGTTTGTGTCATTTTGTTTGCTATGACTGCGTTTTATTGTGTGCCGAGATTCTCTTTGCTTTCGTCGAATGCAGTGTCAGCAACGGTTGTGGATGCGGACGTGCATGGGACTAGCGGTTATGCAGTATTAAAGGTAGATGGAGCCAGAGAGGATGGAGGAACGATATTTTTCCATTATTATTATCCCGGAAACAAGTCTCATCTAAAACCAGATGAAAGTGTGTTGGTAAGTGGTAACATCAAGTTTATGGATGAATCGACAAAACAGGGTGTGAACGCAGACTTGGTTATCGGAACAAGGATCCCAGTACTTATATGTTTGATTTTATCCTTGCTGGGGGTGGTTGGTGCAATTTGTCTGTTACCATCTGCAATTCGCAATTTCCATAATAAACCGTGGAGTAGTGATGAGGAGATAGCCACTAGGAACAAATTGGTGAATGCATTTTATACGGCTGAGATTTTAGCACTTGTAGTTGCTTTGATTTTCTTTGTGGCTGGTATGACGCAAGTGGTTGGATATGCTGGTAAGAAAAATCATACAACAGGAAATGTAACATATCAAAATTCTCGACAGAGCTCCCTGCATGTCAAGGTGCATAGCGGAAACGGTGTCAGAAATTACAAATCACATTATGGGAAAGGCTTTCGGCCAACCTATACGGTGTTGCAGATTAAGGCGAATTCGCCGGTCAATGGCACCGATGTGTTCTGGTATGAGGGAAATTGCATCATTCTGGGTAGCAAGAACGTTTATATAGGTTATAATGATAATTCTATGTCAGTCTTATCACAGTTTGAACTAGTAATGACGATCATAAGCGGTATGTTTTTATTAGTTCATGCAGTTTCTGCAATGTTGATCAGCAAGAAAAATCCATATGGAGGAAAAATTTTCTGGTTCTTTAAATTTTGACAAGCTCTTTCAGGAGTTGTTTTATATAATTTCACTTAAAATATTTGAGAGAAATGTATAAAGCTATATTGACAATAGCATTTCTCGTTATGACCTATGAAATATCCATAGTATTTATTGCAATCGTTAAGGCTTCAACTTATTTTTGATAAAATGCCTCTTTTCAAATTACTATTAAGTGTGCTATTTTTTCAACATTTTATTGTTGATTTTGGGGAAAGTTAAGCCCCGCCTGCGTTGACAAACAACGGTTTTAATGGTATAATGGAATAGCTTACAGATTTGTGGGGATAATTTTGACAGAATGTAAAGGACGGTGTACGCTATGGTGGTGAAAAACGTGAAATTGCCTGAATATAGCGTGCTTATGTCCGTTTATGCAGGCGAAAAGCCTGAACACCTTAGAACGAGCATAGAAAGTATGCTGTCGCAGACCTATGTGACGAACGACTTCGTTCTCGTTTGCGACGGTAAGCTTACAAAAGAGCTTGACGAGGTGGTGGGCTATTATGAGGAGAATTACGAGTGCTTTCACCCTGTGAGGCTCAAAGAGAATGTTGGCACTGGAAGATGTGCAAACAGAGGTATCGACGCCTGTAAAAATGAGTATATAGTTAAAATGGATTCTGACGATATCGCAAAGCCTGACCGCTGTGAAAGGTCGCTTTACGTTATGGCTAAGCACCCTGAGCTAGATATGCTTGGGGCTTATATAGACGAGTTCGACAGTCAGACGGGAGAAGTGATAGCAACAAAGAAAACTCCCCTGACTAATAAAGAGATACACAAATATGCAAGACGGAGAAATCCGTTCAACAATCAGACCCTTGTTTACAAGAAATCCCGTGCACTGAGCGTGGGGGGCTACAGCAATATAAAACGCTGTGAGGACTATGAGTTCGTGGTGAAAATGCTTGCGGACGGTGCAAGGGGAATAAATCTTGACAGAACGCTTGTGATGTACAGAGTTACGGCGAACAATTATGAGAGAAGAAGAAACTGGGCGAACACAAAGTCATTTGTGAATGTCAGGTGGAAGATATTCCGCATGGGATATTCAAATCTGTGGGATTTTATCGTTCCATGTGCGTTTCAGCTCTTTATTTTCATAATGCCAAGATCATTGACGGGAAAGATATATAAGAGGTTTCTCAGGGGATAATGGAAAGCCGCAGACGTATAATAAGACAGCATATAAAATCAGCACTGCAAAAAACGCTTTTGCCGCTTTGCTACAAGCTGTCAATGAAAAAGGATATCGACAAAAGACTGGTCATACTTGCCGACCTTAACTGCAAGACTACGCCGGACAGCATGGAGCTTATAAAATGCGAGCTTGAAAAGCGTGGATATAACGTAAAAGAGATGTACTGCGACCTTTCCGACTGCGGAATGGTTTCGGGACTTAAATATATGCTAGGGTTCATGAAAGCCTATGCAAATGCACGGGCAGTGTTCATATGCAACTATTTCATGCCTGTGACCGCCTGCAAAAAACGCAATGGCACGGCAGTTGTGCAGCTTTGGCATTCCTGCGGAGCACTGAAGAAGTTTGGCTATGACAGCGAGGAGGATATATCCTCACACTTTAAAGGCTCTGTAACAAGGAATTTCGACCTTATCACGGTGAGCAGCCAGCAGTGCGTAAAGCCGTTCATGTCGGCGTTTCGACTTGGCGAGGGGATTGTCAGACCGCTGGGCGTTAGCCGCACGGACGTGTTTTTTGACCAAAACTATAACGAGCAGTGCAGACGTGAGTTCTTTGAAAGATATCCTGACTGCAAAGACAAGAAGATAGTGCTTTATGCACCAACGTTCAGGGGAAATGCCCTCGATTGCTACTGCGTGGGGGAGGAGTATGCCGCAGAGCTTGAAAAAAAGCTTGGTGACGGCTGGAAGGTCATTATAAAAATGCACCCTAGACTGCATAGCCAGCTTACTAACTGCGATATGGAAACAAACAGGCTCATGCCTGTGGCTGATGTGTTGGTGACGGATTATTCGTCACTGGTTTTTGAGTATGCACTGTATAAAAAGCCGTGGGTCATATTTGCACCTGATATCGAAAGCTACAGCAGCGGCAGGAGTTTTTATCTTGATTATAAAACCGATATGCCTGCACCTGTGGTGACTGAGGGAGAAAAGCTTGCTCAGGCTGTGTTGGACTGCGAAAAAAGTTTTGACAGTCAGGGAGCGGAGCGTTTTACGGAAAAATATATGTCCGCCTGCGACGGCAGGTCAACGGAAAGAATAATCGACAGCGTTCTTGGCAAAGAGCGTTTTTGACGGAGATGATAAAAATAGAAGGAAAGAAGTTTGATTGGTTCGGGCTTACCGATATTTTGAAGGAACATAAAGGCAAGCTCAGACAAATAAGAATGTTATCGGTGAACGAGCTGAAAAAGAAGTATAAGGGTGCGGCGTTAGGTCCGCTTTGGGCACTTATCAAGCCGACCTTTACCTTGTTTATACTGTGGTTTGCCTTTGAGATAGGTCTTAAAAGAAACGGCGGCGTGCATTTCATAAACGAAAAATATACGCAGTTCGTTTTTATGCTCACGGGATATGTGCCGTGGTTTTACATTTCTGAGTGTATAGTGGGCGGTTCAAGGTCTATAAGAAACAACAAGCAGTTTGTAACAAAGCTGTCGTTCCCTGTTTCAAATATCATGACCTTTACGTCGCTTTCGGGACTTTATATACACGTTATGCTCTGTGGGATAATGTATGTGGTCCTCCTCTGCCTTGGCTTTGGACCGAGCATATACAATCTTCAGTTTATTTATTATGCACTGATGATGTATCTCTTTTTCCTTGTGCTGTCATGGATGACAGCTCCCCTCAGTGCATTCAGCAAGGATTTTGAGAACCTTATAAATTCCATTATTACGGGACTTTTCTGGCTTTCAGGTATATTCTGGAACACATATGATATCTCACCGCTTTGGCTGAGAAGACTTATGTATTTCAATCCTATAAACTATTTCGTAAACGGCTACAGAAAGTGTTTCCTTACGAACACCTTTATTTTTGACGCCAATTACACCACTGAGGCGATAGTTTTCTATGCAGAGTTCATATTTATGATATTCCTCGGTGCACATACCTATAAGAAGTTCAGGAAGATACTTCCTGACGTTCTGTAACAAAGGCTGAAAGGAACTGACTTTTAAATGGAAAATCAAGCGACTGAGCCAATTATTGAATTTTTGGACGTAAAAAAAGAATACTTTTTATATAAGAACGAAAAAGCACGTTTCAAGGCTATTTTCACAAAAAACAGAGGCGTTAAGAAACACCCTGCACTTAAAGGCGTGAGCTTTAAGATATATGCGGGAGAGTCTGTGGGAATAATCGGAAAGAACGGTGCAGGAAAATCCACCATACTGAAAATGATAACGGGTGTAAGCTTTCCGACCAGCGGCACTATCACCGTGAGAGGAAAGGTAGCCGCACTGCTTGAACTTACAGCAGGCTTTTCACTGGATATGACAGGCATGGAGAATATTTATCTCAAGGGATATCTTCTTGGTCTTAACGACGATCAGATAAAGGAGATAGAGCAGGATATAATCGATTTTGCAGACCTTGGAGAGTATATCGACCAGCCTGTGAGAACATATTCAAGCGGCATGAAAATGCGTCTTGGCTTTGCTATCAACATCAATATCAAGCCTGATATCCTCGTTGTCGATGAGGCACTGAGCGTTGGCGACGCAGACTTTCAGAAGAAATGCCGTGACAAGATAAATGACGTTATCGCCACCGGTATAACGGTACTGTTCGTTTCCCATTCACGCAAGGCTATCGAGGAAACTTGCACAAGGGCGATATTCCTTAAAGACGGCAAAGTCCAGGTGGACGGAACTGTTGAAGAGGCGTTCGCCGCATATGATAAGAAAAAATAGTTCTTAAAGCTTTTCGTTTTTTACGGAAAGCTTTTTGTTTGCTTTCATTATGATTGATATTTGATAAGTTTATACAATTATCAATATTTAATTTTGTGTAATAAACCATGGTCAAAAAGCTTTACAAAATAACAGAAATGTGTTATAATAAGATATTATCGAAAGGAATTGATATTATGAATTGGGTCGAAATGGATATATATACTACTACAGAAGGCATCGAGGCAGTGACTGGAAGTCTGCTTGGAATGGGTATAAACGGCTTTGTTATCAAGGATGCAAAGGATTTTCAGGACTTTCTTGACGATAAGGACGGCAACTGGGATTATATAGATGATGACCTTATGGGTCTTAAAAACTGCGAAACAACAGTGACGGTGTATCTGCCTGAGAACGCTCAGGGACTTGAAAATCTTGAGGCTATGAAACTGGAACTCAAGGCACTGAAAAAGCGTGATGTGAACAATGAGTTCGGCAGGCTTGAATATGAGCTTAAAAACGTCAAGGAAGAGGACTGGGCGAATAACTGGAAACAGTATTTCAAGCCGCTCTGCGTGGGCGAAAAGCTGCTTATAAAGCCGTCATGGGAAAAGGTCGCTGAGGGCGAGAAGAGAAAGATACTTGAGATAGACCCTGCGTCGTCTTTCGGCACAGGTCAGCATAACACAACACAGCTTTGTCTGGAGCTTGTGGAGAAAAATCTACACGAGGGCGACAGGATACTTGACCTTGGCTGCGGAAGTGGAATACTTTCTATAGGTGCGTTGCTGCTGGGTGCTGAGAGTGCAACAGCGGTGGACGTTGACGAAAATTCTGTTAAGATAGCAAAGGAAAACGCAGAGAAAAACCATATAAGTGCAGATAAGTATACAGCTTACTGCGGAAATATCATAGATGATAAGGCTCTGGTGGAGAAGATAGGCACAGGATATGACCTGCTTTGTGCAAATATCGTGGCTGACGTTCTTATCGGCATGAGCGGTATATTCGGCGGATTTATCAAAGACGGCGGAACGCTTATCGTTTCGGGAATAATCGACCAGAGAAAAGACGAGGTGCTTGACAGGCTTAAAGCTCAGGGCTTTGAGCTTATTGAGATAAGAGAAAAAGAGGACTGGGTGGCTGCGTCATTCAGGAAATAAGAGATGAAAGGAAGGATCAAAATGCAGTTGTTGTTTTTGGTTATCAAAAGAGTTGAATTGGTAGACGATATTATGCGTTCGCTGGCACAGGCAGGCATAAGAGGCGGAACGGTCATTGACAGCGTGGGAATGGCAAAATCTATTTCTACAATGGATAATCTGCCTATGATAGGCGTTCTGAGATCTATTCTCAGCGGTGAGGACGCTGCTCAGAAGGGCAAGACGATCTTCGTTGCAGTCGCTGACGAACAGGTAGATGTGGCAAGAAAGGCGATAACTGACGTTACCGGCGATCTTTCACATCCAAATGCAGGCGTTCTTTTCGGCGTGCCTATAAGCTTTGCCGAGGGCGTAAATTAATATATAGGATATACGATAAAAAGCGTTACACAGCAGATGTGTAACGCTTTTTTTGTGGGTCAGTTTATTTTCATCTATGAAACTTTTAGAGAATGAAACAGATCAGTCCCGAACAGCCCTCGTTTATCATGCGTTCGATAGTTTCTTTTATCTTCATGCGGGCGTCCTCAGGGAGCTTTGAAAGCTTTGTGTGCAGACCCTCACTCACAAGCTCGTGAAGGGATTTGCCGAATATGTTCGACTCCCATATCTTTTCAGGCGACTCCTCAAAATCGTTGAGCATATAAAGCACAAGCTCCTCAGACTGCTTTTCTGAGCCAACGATAGGTGCGACCTCGGTGTTGATAGTGGTTTTCAGCAGGTGGATAGCAGGTGCGGCAGCTTTGAGCCTTACGCCGTATTTTCCCCCCTGTTTTATTATCTCAGGCTCGTCAAGGGTCAGCTCGTTCATTTCAGGCATAACGATACCGTAGCCTGTTCTTTCCATTTCATCAAGAGCAGAGCTGAATTTCGAGAACCGCTCTTTTATCTTCACAAGCTCCAATATCCTTGGCATAAGGTCGTTTTCGTCCTTTATCTCAAGACCTGTCGCCTCGCCTATTATCCTGAAAAACAGTGCAGGGTCAAGCTCTACCTTTATCACCGCAGAACCTTTACCAAGATCTATTTCAGATACCGAGCCTGAGGATACCTGCTCGCAGCAGCATATCTTCTCAGCACAGTCTGAGATGTCACGAAGATTTGTCACCGCCGAGGCTGCCTCCTTGATGTGCCCGAACACAGCCTCTTTCAGCCAGTGACCTTTGTCAAGGGAGTTTATCCATGACGGCATTGAAATGTTTATCTCTTTTACAGGGAAAGAGTAGAGCAGCAGCGTGAGTATCTCTTTTATCTCTTTTTCAGAAAGTTCAAGACAGTTTATTGGCATCACAGTTGTGTGATATTTGTCTGAAAGCTGGCTGCAAAGGTCCTTTGTCTGCTGAGAGTATGGGTCTGTGCTGTTCATGAGCACAACAAAAGGCTTGCCGATCTGCCTAAGCTCATCTATAATGCGTTCTTCACATTCCTCATACTCTTCACGGGGCAGGTCAGTGATACTTCCGTCTGTCGTCACCACAAGTCCTATGGTGGAGTGCTCGGTTATGACCTTCTGTGTGCCCACTTCTGCCGCCATGTTGAAAGGCACTTCCGTGTCGAACCACGGCGTTACTACCATTCTCGGTGCCTCGTTCTCAATGTAGCCTATGGCACTTGGGATTATGTATCCCACACAGTCTATCATTCTTACGTTGAAATTCGCACCGCCCTCAAGGGTGATGTTCACAGCCTCTTCAGGAATGAACTTAGGCTCAGTGGTCATTATAGTCTTGCCTGCGGAGGACTGGGGCAGTTCATCAATGGCACGCTCCTTGCGGTAGTCGCTTTCTATGTTCGGTATAACGAACTGCTCCATGAACTGCTTTATAAAGGTGGATTTTCCCGTGCGGACAGGGCCTACAACGCCTATGTAGATATCGCCCCCCGTCCGTGTGGCAATGTCGGTGTAAATATCGTTTTTCATGTGTCTGTCCTCCTAGTTCATTAATGGGATAAGCAACATTCCCTGCTGTGAGATCTTGTCGTCAGTCAGCTCGTTTTCTTCAAGTATGGCTGTTATGGAAGTTGAATATTTTTTAGCTATCTCCCAGATGTCGTCGCTCTCGTTGCAGTAGCATATTTTAAGAGCGTATTTGTCATTTTTCTCTTTAGGCTTATCAGTGAGTATTTTTAGCTCTGATATCATGAAACCCGTCTGCTGAACGGTCATTTCGCCGCCTATCTTTATGTCGGCTTTAAGCTCTGCGGTAGTTTCGTCTGCAAGATAGTATGTACAGCTTTCTATGCAAAGCTCAGGAGATATGGATATCTCGCCTGTGACATTTTCAGGGAGCGGTATCTCATGCTCAAAAGGCGAATCGTTTTCAAGATAAAGAGGAGTGCCGTTCTCATTTCTGCCAAGCAGACAAAAGCTTACGCTGCCTGAAACGATAAAGGCTTTCTTTTCCTCGTCAAGCCTTGTTGTAACGTTTGAGAGCGTCGCCCAGCTGTCATGAACGCAGCGTATCTCACCCTCCTGACAGGAAAGCTTTGCGGTGACGCTGTGACTGTCCGCTATCTTTATGCTCTCGCTGTCAAGCTTGCTTTCGCACTTTTCTGCCTCACATTCAAAGCAGGTGGAATATGCGTCTGTGACTATCTCGCAGGTGGAAAGCTTTTTGGCAACGCAGTTCACAAGGAGCACAAGCTCACATTCAAGCGTGCCTGAATCGTCAGATTTCGGTATGATATCGCAGCCTGCTGGGGTTATCCTAACATCTGCGGTGAAAGTATCGTCAATGCCGTCAATGTCGATTATCTGGGAGAACGGCAGAGTAAAACGCATCGTTTCGGCAGTTTCCTCGCCGTCAGTGGTCACACAGGAGTAAAGCATGGATATCTCGGCGTCGCCCTTTGTCACAAGCTTGCCTGCTATCATTTTGTGATCCTGAGGGATAATACGGCAGTCTGTACGCAGGATAGTGCCCACAGGTGCTTTTGCCGCCGACAGCTGCAATTCTTCAATAAGGGTTATACGCTTTGCAGCGGTGAGCCGCTTTGAAGGATATGTAACGGCAGATTTTTTCAGCTGTATGCCGCAGCCGAATGCGTCTGTGACTATAGGCACAGATACCTCACCTGTGACCTTTGCGTGGATAGTCACCGCACCACGGATATCAAGTCGGCGTTGATTTACCACACGGCAGTTGACGTAATCGCATTTTGGCGTGAGCCATATCATAGGGTCGCCGCAGTCACCCTGAAGGTCAAAGGATTTTGTGTAGTTCATCTTCTGTTCTATGCAGTTTATCCGCTTGTCGTTCTGGCTGATATAAAGCACCCTGATAAGTGCCGCCATGTCAAAGCTGAGCTTTCCGCCGTTTACGGAGTGGCTCTGTACAGTTGGTGTGATAACGCATTTTAGTACCCTGAAAATATCAGGATAATAGTCGGGCAGCAGAAAATCTTTTTCCACAGCCTGCTCGCAGGAGGCGTCAAGGATAGTCCGTGTCATTGACAGCATCTCTCTGTTAAGCTTGAAATCCATAGTGTTCATCTTGTCTGTTTCCTCCTAAAAATAAACTGACCCTGTAAGGCAAAGTTTTTTGCCCTATCCGATCGTCAAGAGCTTGTAATGCCCTGCTGAGAACATTATATTCACAAGGGACGGGTCATATTCTGAAATTCTCAGGCTTTTTGAACTCTTTTTGTCGGCGGAGGACTTTTCACACTGCGTAAAGGTTTTTCATAGACTAAGATATGTCATTGTATCTGACATAATACTGTCTGAAAGGAAACATATTTTATGAATGGTCTACTTTGGGCGGCGGCAGGCACTGGTTTTACATTTTCTATGACGGCGTTGGGTGCGGCTGTGGTCTTTTTTATGAAAAAGGAAGGTCAGAGTGAAAAGGTGCAGAAAGCATTTTTGGGCTTTGCCGCAGGAGTTATGATAGCGGCAAGCGTGTGGAGCTTGCTTATCCCAGCCATAAACGAGGCTGAAAATCTCGGCAGGATAGGCTGGATACCTGCCGCAGGCGGTTTTGCACTAGGCGTGCTGTTTCTCATGGGGCTTGACAAGGCCATGCCTTATTTTCTTCCTGAGCCTGAAAGGGAAGAGGGCGTCCGCAGAGGGCTGAAACGTACTGGACTGCTTATTTTCGCCATCACTCTGCACAATATCCCTGAGGGTATGGCAGTCGGTCTGGCATTTGCACTGGCGGCACATAATGACAGCTCAGTTCTGCTGGCGTCGGCTATCGCACTTGCCATTGGAATGGGCATACAGAACTTTCCTGAGGGTGCAGCCATTGCACTGCCGCTCAGGCAGTCGGGAATGAGCAGAGCGAAAGCCTTCGGTCTTGGCACGCTGTCAGGACTTGTAGAGCCTGTTTTCGGACTTCTCACCGTTCTTGCCGCAGGAACTATACAGCCGCTGCTGCCTTGGCTGCTTGCCTTTGCCGCAGGAGCTATGCTTTATGTGGTGGTTGAAGAGCTTATCCCTGAGGCTCACCTTGGCGACGGTCACATGGGAACAGTGGGCGTGATGCTTGGATTTCTGCTTATGATGATACTTGATGTGGCATTGGGCTGAAAAGTCGGCTTTTACTTGTTGAGAACGATAAGCATCGGATCAAGGGGCGACCACAGGTCGCCCTACATACATACAGCGTATCTACGCAAAATTTAGAGGGCGGTTATTATCACCGCCCTTTTTTTCGTCTTTTTGACGTTTTTTCGGTTGACAAAATTGTGGGGATTTGTTATAATTGATAGTGTGTAAAATTATGTTCTGCAAAAATATAAAAAGAACAACAAGAGAGCAGCTAAAACCCACAGACAACGAAAGGACAGATGAGATTTGACAAGGATCATTCGCACCTTTATTGCCTTTGCAGCGGCGTGTATACTCGCCATTATGCTTATGACAGTAAGGTGCTTTGCTTATGATTATTCCACTATCACGGGCACAAATGCCAGTGGTGCGGAAATAAGAGGCTATTCAGGGGCACTTGAAGTGAACGTGCTTGACTTTGGTGCTGATAAAAGCGGTAAAAAAGATTCCGCAAAGGCGATACAGAAAGCACTGAACTATGCCATAGACAACGGCTCAAATTCAGTTCAGGTTAAGGTAGTCGTGCCGAAAGGAAAATACAGGATAGACAAAATGCTGAAGATATATTCAAACACATGGCTCTATCTTGAGGACGGTGCAACTATCGTAAGAAACTATGACAAGGGCGGTATGCTGAAAAACGCACAGGCAAACGGTGCAGGCGGCTACGGCAGCGAAAGGAACGTCATTATAGAGGGCGGCTGCTGGGACGGTAATCCGTCGTCTACCTGCCGACCTTTTTCCACCATGAGATTTGGACACATGACCAATCTTTGGATAAAGAACGTTGAGATAAAAAACAATTACAACGGTCATCATCTTGAGATAGGTGCAACACAGGGCATAACTATCGAGGACTGCGATTTCCACGGCTACAGCGGCAATTATCAGAAAGAGGCTATTCAGCTCGATACCATAAGCAACGCCGAAGTGTTCGCAGGCTTTGAGCCTTTTGACGATACCCCATGCGATAACGCAGTTATCAGAAACAATAAGTTTCATGATCTTATGAGAGGTCTTGGCTCACATTCGGCTTGCCTTGGCGTTTATTATACTAATACTGTGATATCAGGCAATACGTTCTATGACCTTAAAGCGGCGGCTATCCTGCTGCTTAACCACAAAAACTGCATAATCGAGAACAATACCATGACTAACGTTGGCTGCGGTATCGATTTCAAGTACATGACCGATTATGAGAACGTGAATTTCCATGTACCAAATTCAGGCTATGCAGGCATAAAGGATCGCCTTGACGATAACGCCAACACTATTATAAGGAACAATACTATAACAACTGCGGGAACATATTATTTTCCTGAGCCATATGCCATACAGATCTTCGGAAAAGAACTGGCGGCGTCTTATTCTCACCCTGATTACAACTATACTGTAAAAGGCGTGAAGATAACAGACAACACCATAAAAACGGTGGGCTCGGCAGTAAGGCTTACAGACGTTTCGGGAATTTTTATAGGCTCAAATGATATAAGCTTTGACTATGACAGATATAACTATTCAATGGATTTGATATGGCTCAGTCAGTCATCGCAGATAACGGTCACAAAGAATACCCTCACGGGCACAAGACAGAACAGCGTTTATATAAGCGGCGGTTCAGGCAATGATGTAAGTTCAAATACTATCAAAAGCCCTGAGGTGTCAGGTGTCTATGTTTCAGGCGGCTCGGAAAAGAACACTGTTTCGGGCAATACCATAACTTCGGCAGGTTCTAACGGAATAAAGATAACAAAGAAAGCTCAGGCGGACGTTAGAAAGAATACCGTGAAAAAGTCCAAAAACCACGGCGTGCTTTATGATGACGCAAGCGGCAATGTGAAGGACAATACGCTGGAGGAAAACGGTCTGAACGGTTTCACGGCGGATAATAGTTCATCGGTGGAGTTTCGTGACAATGCCTGCAACAAAAATACAAATTACGGCATAAAGGCAAACAACGGCTCGGAAGTGAAAATAAGCGGCAACAGCTTTTCTGAAAACGGAAAGGGCAGCATCTATGCTGTGAACGGTGCGGCAGTCCTGCTCAATGCACCGACTGACGTTAAGTCTTATGATATCTGCTCAGACAAGCTTACTGTGTCATGGGGCGAGGTATCTCAGGCTGACGGCTATTATGTTTACAGAAAGACTGACAGCGACGACGCTGAGTTCCAGTGTGTGGGCAATGTTACTGACGGCACTTCTTATACTGATTACGGGCTTGTGCCGAAAACAAGGTACGTTTACAAGATAAAGGCTTATCTTAATACAGTTGACGATGTTCAGGAGGGCAGCGGCAGTGCTGAGGTGAGCATAAAAACAAAGCTCACTATCATAGGCTGCACAACGAATATGCGTGGCTCTATGTCATACACTGGCAAGGAGAGAACGCAGATATTCGACGTTTTCGTTGGCGGCGAAACGCTCATACCTGACATTGACTACAGACTGGTGTATTCTAACAACACCAATGTTGGAACGGCAAAGGTCACTGTTATAGGAATGGGTCAGTATTGCGATTCAGTAGATTTTCAGTTTAATATAACGCTGAGATCTGATAACGTAATGGTGATAAAACCGCAGGAACTCAACAAGAAATCTGTAGTATCGGGAAAGCCTACAATGAAGGCTCAGGGCTATGAGGTCGCTGAGGCGGCAGAGGATAAGCTTGACTATACTCCAAAAAAAGAACTTGTTACGGTGATAAATTACAACTCACCTGCTCAGGTGATAAAAAGAGCAAGAGCGGGTATGCTTGACCTTAGGGTGCGTTCATATCGTGAGCTTACAGGTGAAACTATTTACGGTGCATGGCTGTAAAAATGGGCATAATAAAACACGGCTGATGTTGTTTCAGCCGTGTTTTTTTGCGTATTTTTTACTGTAGCGTCTGCTGAACTTCCTGCATTTGCGGAGCAAAATTCGCAAGGGAATAAAGCCTGTTCATGAAATCGCCGTCAACAAAGAGGTTGGTCACAATGTTCACAAGGACCTTTGCGTCAGAATTTTTGTTCTTAGGATTGATAGTATGCAGATAAACTGTGAGATAATTTTCATTACCTGACTTGCTCACATAGCAATCTATCACCATATATGTAGGCAGGAACTGGTTCACAGCAGTCTGATAGTCAAAAAGCGTGTATGGGCTTTGTTCCATTGATGCCTTAAACGACTTTATGTCCTCAGGCACCATGAATTTGTATGCACCCTTGAGGTTTTTGTATTCTGCCCAATCGTCCTCAGACTCGATAAAAGGCTCTTTTGACTTGAGTCTCACGCCGCCCACAAGAAAAGCCAGCAGAAGGATAAATTCACTGCCCCATACTATCCAAAGCAAAGTGCCGTTCACAAGCGAGCCGTTATCTCTTGATGAATGTGATGACTTGAAAGACCAGCGACCCTCTTCGTTAATGGACTTTATATCCTTCCAAAGGTCAGACGGGTGTGCGATTATGTCAAAAAGACCTGTCTTGTCATACTTTCTGAAATCATAGGTGTAGTCATATGCGTTCATGGTGTATGACTTTTCAAGGCTTTTCTGTGCGGATTTTTTATCTTTGCCAAGGAGCTTGTCAAGCTCGAAAAACTGCCATACAGACTGTTTCTGCATGGTGGCAATGTCCTCGTCTGAGAAATCGCCTGTTGAGTCGTTGCTGAAAAGGTCATATGCCTTTGTCTGATGATAGAAGTCATAATAGTCGCCGAAATCATCAGTGCTTTCATCAAAAAGCATATTCAGCTCGTCATAATAATCATAGGCTGTGTATTCATCCATAAGGTCATAGCTATATTTTTTCAGATCGTTGTAATCATACAGTGCCCATTTGAAATATGTGGCAAGCAAAAAGCCTATCACTGCACAGGCAACTGCCACAACTGTGTTTCGCATTTTGAATGCTCTGACTATCTTTCCTCCCACAAAGCCAAGTGCACATGACACCGCTATCGCAGCGATAACATTGAGATAGATGATAGTGCACCAGCCCTCAAAAAGCAAATAGAGCCAGAAAAGCAATCCGCCGCAGACCGCCGTTGCAAGCACCATGAGCACTGCTCCGGCTGGGCTGAATTTGCCCGACTCCTTATAATACTTATTGTTTTCTCCCATTAAAATACCCCCTTATATACTTCAGGCATAAGCCATAAGAAGATTATATCACAAAGCTGTAGACTTTTCAATAGTTTTGCTGAATTTTTGCTTGAATAATGGGGCTTTTTTGTGAAAAGCTATAGTCAGTTATGAAAGGAGCGTTTTGCAATGATAGAACAGGATACTATAAAACTTCTCAGAGAGTGTGACGCAGGCATAAAAATGGGCGTGCAGTCCATTGAAGATTCGCTGAAATACACTTCAAACGGTGAGCTTAAAAGAACTCTTGAGAAAAATCTCGCAGGGCATATCGAGATACAGGAAAGGCTGCAAGGCCTTTTAAATTCTTATCACGACAGCGGAAAAGAGCCGCCTGCAATGGCAAAGGGCATGGCATGGCTCAAGACCAACTTCAAGCTTGCCGCAGAGAGCAGCGACGACGCTGTGGCAGATTTTATCACAGACGGCTGCAACATGGGTGTAAAGTCATTGTCAGGCTATCTCAACAACTATCAGGCAGCTGATGAAAAGTCAAAGAATATTGCAAAGGAGCTTATAAGCCTCGAAGAAAGGCTCTCTGTAGACGTGAGGGATTATCTTTCGGCAAAATAGGCACAAAAAAGGCAGCTGCGGGATCTCCACAGCTGCCCATATTGTTTACTTTGATACAACGCAGTTCTTGCCTTGCTTTTTGCCTTTGTAAAGCAACTTATCCACTTTCGAGATACCCTCGTCATAGTTCTCCTCAGGTGTGACGGAGTAAACGCCGAATGTCATCGATATCCTGAAAGTCTTTGAGTTTTCTTCAAAGGTACATTCATGTATCTTCTGACATATATTTTTTGCTATGCTCTCGCACTTTTCAGTGTCGATATTCGGCACGATAAAAAGTATCTCCTCACCGCCCCAGCGGCACACATAGCCCTCACTAGGCACATTCTTTGCAATAACATCAGACACCGAACGCAGTACCTTATCGCCCACATCATGACCGTATGTGTCATTGACCTGCTTGAAATCATCAATGTCACCAAGACAAAGGGAATAGTTGCTGCCTGTGCGGCGGCTGTTGCTCTCTATCCTCTTGATGAAATCCATCATGGCACGGCGGTTGAAAAGCTGGGTCAGAGGGTCAATGGTAGCAAGCCTTTGGAGCTTTTCGTTCTGTGCCTTAGCGTCACGCTTGTTGTGTTCGTTCCTAAAAATGTATATGGAGGATACATAAATTATTATTACAAAGCTGCACACAGTATTATAAATATAAACGATATTGACCTTATGTGTAGGGAAACTGTAAGGCACTACTCTGTCTGCCATTGCAAGCCGTATTATTATGAACATCACAATGTCAAGCGACGACAGCAGATATGGCACAGTTTTTCTGTTTGGCGTTATATAAAACGGTATCGGGATTATACACAGCATTATCTGTGTAAATCCTGCTATCCAGCCTATATAATACGCTCCCATGCAGGCGTGGACTATTATTTCCACAAGCACAAGATAGGTAAACTGCGTTTTTCCGATCTTGTTATAGTGTAGCAAGGCATACATCAACGCATAAAACGCAACGCTGAAGTAGTTGTAATATACCATTTGATACACGCCAAGCCAGCGGAACAACGCCAGATACAGTATGTGCCCCAGCAAAAGGATAATATCGCCATAACGGTAAATCTCTTCTGCGGTGAACATTCCCGCAAAGAGATTTATTTCCTTTTTTATCTTCATATAATTGGTTTCTTT
>UQAR01000014.1 GCA_900539095.1 uncultured Ruminococcus sp. | reverse complement strand
ATCTACACCGTCTAATTCGTCGGCAGCGTCAGATGTGTATAAGAGACAGGGCATTTTTCACCGCAAACTCTCTGTTTTTCGCATATGAGAAATCCTTTGCCACGTCTGCTACGCTCCTGCCCGAGGAACGTGCAAGCTTTGCTCTGTAGATATCCGCAAGGGAAAAGCCTATTATTCCGACTATGGAGTAAGGCTCATAGTTTTGCATATCAAGCTCTCTCAGCCTGGTAAACACCATGCCTGCGTTGCCTCTGAGGATATTTATTGCCAGTGAATAACCGTCAGATTCTATACGCCTGATACAAAGCAGGTCTATATCAGCCCTTGTCACTTCCCTGCCCTGAGCATAGGCGGAAAGTTTTTCAAGCTCTTTGCTTATAAAGGCTGTATCACAAAGGCAGAGATTTGCAAGATACTCTGCGTTGCTTTTTGTTATAGTGCAGCCGCTTTTTGCAAGATATGTGGATATAGACTTTCCTAGGTCTGCGGCTCTTTTATACTCAAAGTTGCAGACTGTGCCGTGCTTTTCGCAAAAGTCAGCAAAACGCTTGTTTTTATCTGTAAGATATTTCTTGTTCTTGAAAAGGTCAACGCCTGTGGCATAGATTATAACGGTGGTGGTTTCGTCAAGAGAGCCGAGCATTTTTTTCAGGTCGTCGGCGTCCTCTTTGGGCACTGCGTCAATATTAAGGTCGTTTATCGTCACCACAACACGGTCAGCCATAAAAGGCAGAGCCTCACAGGCGTCTGTAAGCTGAGCAAAATCAAGGTTTTTGCCGTCAAGCTTGTGGAAATTCATCATCTGTGCGTCCGCAGGGCAAAGCTTGTTCACAAGCTTTTTCGTAAAGCTTTCAAGTGCCGCCGTATCATGTCCGTAGAAATAATATAGGCTGTCAATGTCGTTCTCTCTTATCTTTTTACCAAGAGCCGATGCCGTAAGCAAAGCCATAGTCCGTCCTCCTTATCTGAGAATTTTTCATATCTATTATCAATGGGTATTCTTCTTTCGTAGTATCAACGCTGCTGCCATTCACTGTAACAGAGCCTTTTTCAAGCAAAACGGTGCAGCCCTCTGCTGTTATCTTGTAGCCCTCATCAAGTGCCACGATGTTTACACCATTCCAGTCAAGTTTTGAGCCTGTCAAAAATGGCAGCTGTTTGCCATCATCAGGTTCACCGTTTATGTAAAATCTGTCAGGCTGTATTGTTATCTGTTCATTATATTTCGTGACAGTGTAATACTGCTCGCCGCTTATAAACGCACCTTTTAGTTCATTTATGCCGTAAAGCTCCAAAAAGTTTTCCATGCCGCTGTTTAGCTTGCCTTTGCTGCCGATATCGAACGCCATACCGGTGGTCTTATTATACAAAACAGCCTGCATTGCGTTACCCTTTGGCATGACTGCTATTTTCACAGTATCGCCAAAAGCCAGTGCAAAATTATACACAGCCATCCAGCAGACAAGCATCAATGCAGTACAAAACGCACCGAGTTTCGCAGATTTTCTAAGAAACATCACCGCCGCAGGGATAAGGCAGGTCACAAGCATGATAACGCCCAGCGGTCTTATCCCACGAGGAAGATAAGCATATGGCAGCTTTGAAAACAGTTCCGCTAAAGTCAGAACGAGTTTCAAAAGATATTTCACAGCCGTCAGCACCGGATAAGCTATTATCGCCGCACCGCCTGTGACCGCAGTTATGACAGTCAGACCCAGTGCAAGGGTACAAACAGGCACGAGCAGAATATTTGACAAGGGTGCTATAAGAGATATTTCGCTGAAAAACATTAGCTGAACAGGCATTGTGCAAAGCAGTATAGTCACCGCATTTACTGCCTGCCGTTCAAGGCTGTACAAAATGCCTTCGCCCTTTACAAGTGCCGCTGCTTTCGGGCAGACCGTGCCTATCACAAATGTTGCAGTGAATGACAGCAGGAATGAGCAGTCCGCTGCTGCATATGGCGAAAGGGTAAGCAGTATAACAGCACAAAGGAATAGAGTATTTGCAGGGTCAGGTCGGCGAAAAAACAGCGGAGCTGCACTGATGAGAGTAAGCATTATTGCGGCTCTCACAACGGAAACTGACAGACCTGCAAAGACCGCAAACGTCCACACTGCAACAGTCTGAACAGCAAACGTCACACGCTTATCACCGCTGAGTTTGCTAACGAGCCAGCCTATCATGACACTTATTATTACAACATGAGTTCCCGACACGGAAAATATGTGTCCGATACCGCTGCGATAGACGGTGAGTTTTGTTTGCTTTGAAAGCTCCGATTTATCTCCACAAAGCATTGCAGAGGCAAAGCCGCCCTCTTCACCGCCAATTATATCGTTTATAAGAACGAACATTTTGTCACGATAGTGCATGATGCCACGGAAAAAGCCGTTGCCGCTGCCTGTTATCTTGATGTTTTCAGCCGTTGAACCTTGCAGGAACACGCCTTTAGGTCTGTTATACTGTTCAGACCTAAAATTGATACTGTCCTTTATCCTGCTGACCTTGACCTTTGCATCAACTTTATCATAATAGTCATAATCAAGATCTGCCGCAAAGAAAGTCAGTCTGCCTTTAACGCCACCCACAGTGCCCTTGACTGTCAGCCGGCAGGTATCAGAGCCAGTATAGCTGAAATCGGTTATCTCGCCTTTCACGGTGACAGTTTTTCCGTCAAGTGCTGTCAGTTTATCGTAAAAAATGTGGGTATAGGCGGTATTCACCGCCACGGCTGTCAAAAAAGAAACAAGGCAGACGGCAATGTGCTTTCTGTATTTTTTCAGCAGCACAAAGGCTGTCAAAGCGACGCACACCGCCGCAAGGGCAAAGGCCCCATTGTTCCTGCCCCAGCCAATGGTACAGAGAAACAGCCCTGCAAAATACGAAAAGCCGATATAACAGCTTTTTCTCACCATTGCCGCCGTCCCCCTTAAAACTAAGGGCGGATAAGAATTTTACCCGCCCGTTTGGTTTGTTTTTTAGCCAGCAGGCCAAGCAAGTGGTCTGCCTGCAAGAAGATGAAAATGAATGTGGAAAACGCTCTGTCCTGCCTGCTCGCCGCAGTTAGAAACAACTCTGAAGCCGTCTTTCAAGTCCAGTTCTTTGGACAGTTTAGCGATGACCTCATAAATGTGTGCGATAACTGCACTGTTTTCAGGAGTTATCTCATCAAGCTTTGAAATATGCTGCTTAGGGATAACAAGATAATGAATCGGAGCTGTAGGAGCAATGTCCTCAAAAACGTATGTCAGCTCGTCCTCGTATATTTTCTTTGAAGGTATTTCCCCGGAAATAATTTTACAAAAAAGACAATCTTCCATTTATCTCTCCGCCTTTCAAAAAGGGGTAGGCTGCACAGCATTTTGCACAGCCTTTGCCCATATTATTTTACAAATTCGCCAACTATTTCGTTTACCTTGTCAAGTGCCTCGTCGATCTTGAATCTGTCGCCGATACCAGCCATAGCAGAGTCAGGACGTCCGCCGCCCTTGCCGCCTGTGAGTGCGGCTACCTTGCCGGCTATCTTTCCTGCATGAGCACCCTTTGCCACAGCGTTCTTGCCGCATACTGTAACAAGGTTAGCCTTATCGCCGTCAACGCCTGCGATAACTGCAACAGCGTCAGCCTCTCTTGCCTTTATCTCATCACCCATTTTTCTGAGCATATCAGGTCTTGTATTTGTGAGCATTGCAGTAACTACCTTAATGCCGTTTACCTCATATGGGTTATCGAACAGCGACTTTGTTTTGAGATTTGTTATCTCTGCCTGCAAAGCGTCTCTTTCCTTTTCAAGATCCTTGACTTCCTGCATGATAGTGTGACATCTCTTTACGATATCCAGTGGGTTTGCAAGCTTGAGTGTTTCAGCTGCCTCACGGATAGTCGCAGCTCTTTCCTCAACAAGTTCAAGAACGCCTCTGCCTGTTACAGCCTCGATACGTCTTACGCCTGATGCTACAGAGCTTTCGGAAATTATTTTGAACAGACCTATTCTTGAAGTATTGTCAAGATGAGTACCGCCGCAGAACTCGATAGACGCAGTTTCATCGCCTTCGCCCATTGTTACAACTCTTACAGTTTCGCCGTATTTCTCGCCGAACAGAGCCATAGCACCAAGTTTCTGTGCCTCAGCTATAGGCATTTCTTTCATTTTTATATCGAGAGCCTCAAGGATATACTTGTTTACAAGAGCCTCAACTTTCAGCTTTTCCTCAGCTGTCATTGCATTGAAGTGTGAGAAGTCAAATCTCAGTCTGTGAGCGTCAACGAGCTGACCTGCCTGATGAACGTGCTCGCCAAGAACCTTTCTCAGTGCAGCCTGAAGAAGATGTGCACAGCTGTGGTTTCTCATAACAGCGTAACGTGTCTTTTTGTCGACAGTGAAGTGAGCCTTCTGTCCAACAGATATCTCGCCCTCTTCCACAACTACCTTATGAGCGAACTTGCCTGCAACGACTTTCTGTGTGTCAACGACTCTGCACTTACCGCTTTCTGTAACGATAGTACCTATATCGCCCACCTGTCCGCCGCTCTCAGCATAGAACGGGGTCTGTGAAGAAACGATATATACCTCGTCACCAGCCTTAGCGTTGTTTATAAGCTCATCATCAGTTGTGATGAATGATATCTCGCTGTCGCCCTCAAGCTTATCGTAGCCGATAAACTCAGTGTGGAAATTCTTATCTATCTTATGGAATACAGTTTCATCAGCACCCATATACTTTGTTGCAGCGTGAGCGTTCTTTGCTGTTTCCCTCTGCTTTGCATAGCACTCAGCAAAGCCCTCTTCGTCACAGGTCATGCCCTTTTCTTCAAGGATCTCTCTTGTAAGGTCGATAGGGAAACCGTATGTGTCGGAAAGCTTAAAGCAGCTCTCGCCGTCAAGTTCAGTCTTGCCGTCTTTCTGCATCTGTGCGATAAGGTCGTCAAGTATCTTCATACCTCTGTCGATAGTGGCATTAAAGTTCTGCTCCTCAGTTGTGAGCACCTTTACGATATAGTCATACTTTTCTTCAAGCTCGTTGTACTCACACTTGTTGCAGTCAACAACAGTTTTTACAAGATCCTTGAGGAAAAGTCCGTTGATACCCAAAAGCTTGCCGTGACGAACGGCTCTTCTCAGCAGACGTCTCATAACGTAGCCTCTGCCCTCGTTTGACGGCAGGATTCCGTCTGACGCCATGAATGTTACAGAACGGATATGGTCGGTGATAACTCTGATAGAAACGTCCTTCTTATACTCCTTGCCGTACTCGCAGCCTGCTATCTTACAAACATGATTTCTAATAGCCTTTACTGTATCAACGTCAAAGATAGAGTCAACGTCCTGCATGATAGACGCAAGTCTTTCAAGGCCCATACCTGTGTCGATGTTCTTCTGCTTGAGCGGAGTATAAGTGCCGTCCTCGTGTCTTTCAAACTGTGTGAACACAAGATTCCAGAACTCCATATATCTGTCGCAGTCGCAGCCGACTTTACAGTCAGGCTTGCCACAGCCATACTTTTCGCCTCTGTCGAAATAGATCTCTGAACATGGACCGCAAGGACCGTCTGTTCCTGCCTCCCAGAAATTATCTTCCTTACCCATTCTTACGATATGATCCATTGGAACGCCGGCGTCCTCATGCCATATCTTCTCAGCCTCGTCATCGTCCTCATAAACAGAGATATAAAGTCTGTCCTTAGGCAGCTTGAGTACCTGTGTAACATACTCCCATGCCCATGCGATAGCCTCTTTCTTGAAGTAATCGCCGAAGGAGAAGTTACCAAGCATTTCAAAATATGTGCCGTGTCTTGCTGTCTTACCAACGTTCTCGATATCGCCGGTCCTGATACACTTCTGACAAGTTGTCATTCTTGTTCTCGGAGGTGTTTCCTGACCTGTGAAGTAAGGTTTCAGAGGTGCCATACCTGCAACGATAAGCAGCAGGCTGTTGTCGTTCTGAGGTACGAGAGGATAGCTCTTGTGTCTCAAGCAGCCCTTGCTCTCAAAAAATTTCAGATAAGATTCACGCAGTTCGTTAAGTCCTGTCCATTCCATAAATTCAGATCCTTCCAAATCAAATTATTCGCAAAATAAAAAACGGCTCGTCCCTCAACATGGGACGAAACCGACAGTTCCGTGTTACCACCCAAATTGTCAGGCATACCGCCCGACCACTCGAAACCCTTTAACGCAGGGCATACGTTGCTGTTTTCAGCACCGCTCAGGTTAGCCACCGAACTTGCCGCAAAGGCTTTCACCGACCGCCTTTTCTCTTTGCCGACACTGTTTCGGATAATTCCGTCACCGCATTTTGCATATATTGATATTATAAAGCATAACCCGACGATTGTCAAGCACTTTTTTATTAATAAAATATTCATTGCTAAAAGCAGGGGAAAATGCTATAATGTTCAGGGTGATTTTATATGTATGTTTGTCCGATATGCAAAAAACGGCTCAGAAAGCTTGACAACGTATGGCACTGTCAGAACGGTCACAGCTTTGATATTGCGAGAAAGGGATATGTGAACCTGCTTACCACAAAGGGCAGAAATCCTAAAAATGCAGGCGACAATGCGGAAATGGTAAAGGCGAGGACGGATTTTCTCGACCGTGACTATTATCTGCCGCTTGCAAAGAAAACGGCTGAGGTAATGGGTATACTGCTTGAAAATGCAAAGCAGCCTTACATTATAGACAGCGGCTGCGGCGAGGGTTTTTACACTGTGAACTATGCAAAGGCTTTGCCGCAGGCGAAGTTTTACGGCATAGATATCTCAAAAGCGGCTGTTGCACACTGCATGACCAGGGTGCACTGCGGCAATGTCACGAACTGTGAGTTTGCGGTGGCGTCATCATTTCAGCTGCCCTTCATTGACAAGTTTGCAGACCTTATAGTCTGCACCTTTGCTCCTGTTTCCAATGATGAATACGCAAGGGTGCTGAAAAACGGCGGAAATCTTGTGGTGGTATCACCGTCGCCAAGGCATTTGTTTGAGCTTAAAGAGGTGCTTTACGAAAAGCCTTACGAGAACAAGCCAAATGTATACGGACTGAATAAATTTGACGAGTCTGAGGAGATAATTTTTGAATATCCTGTGGTGCTTGAAAGTCAGGAGGATATTTTCAATCTTTTCACCATGACTCCGTATTTTTACAAAACATCTGCCGAGGCGGTTGAACGTTTAAAAAAAGTGGGCAGGCTTGAGCTGACCTGCGGCTTTTCTATCAGGGCATTTACGAAAAAGAGAGGTTTTTAGAATATGAATAAAGATATTTTCTGCAAGGGTTACACATGGGGATTTTTCTCCAAAAGAGGCGATCTTCAGACTGAGGCTGCTGAAAAATCCATGGAAAGGCTTGCGTCAAACGGTCTGAACTGGATATGTATTCCTGCAAATGCATGGCAGGAGAGCTTTGCGAGCACAAGAGTTTTCGGGGATTATGAGAGAACACAATCGGACGAAGACATTGCCTTTGCGGTAAAGAAAGCCAAGTCGCTGGGACTTAAAGTCTGTCTGAAACCTATGGTGGACTGTCTTGACCGCTCATGGCGTGCAAGGATAGACTTTCCGCCTGAGAACCCTGAATACTGGGACAAGTGGTTCAGATCATACACGGCATTCATGCTCCACTATGCTAAGTTGGCAGAAAAGTTGGGATGTGAAATGCTCTGCACAGGCTGTGAAATGGCAGGAATGGACAAGCAGTCTGACAGATGCAGAAAGCTTATTGCACAGGTGAGAGAGGTCTACAGCGGCGTTGTTATGCACAACATAAACCACGGTGATGAGCAGCGTTTTGACTGGCTCAGCGATGTGGATATAATTGGAATCTCAGGCTACTACCCTGTTACAGACGGCGTGAACAGGGACAAGAAACATATGCTCAGTCGCTGGAACGAAGTTGTCGGCTCACTTGAAAAGGCTCACAAGCATTTCAACAAGCCTATAATGTTCGCCGAGATAGGCGTGCGAAACGAAGAGGGCTGCACGCAGTATCCTTGGGATTTCCATGACAGACTTGACAAGCCACTTGACGAGCAGGAACAGGCTGATTTCTATGACACAGCCATGGAGGCTACATGGGATCTTGACTGGTTCTGCGGTTACTTCTGGTGGGACTGGAAAGCTATCCTACCGCCGATAGAGAAAGCCAAAGAGAACCGTGACTTCACAGTTTATGGCAAGCTTGGCGAAGAAGTGCTGAAAAAGTGGTACACAAAAGACTGATATGTACAAAAATACGGACTGTTTATCATATAGATAGACAGTCCGTTTGTTTTTTATATGCGTTGGTGAATGATGGACGAACGCAAACGGGACGTCGGGGGTGCCGTCCCCTACATTTAACGTTAATAAGACAATTTTTGCGTAGGGGTGAACTGAGGTCGCCCGCTAATTATTGGTTTATCCCACCGTAGCAGGTATTTTCACTTTCCTGTTACTGACAGCCACAGGGTATTCCTTGAAGATATGCTTTCGTATAAAATTATCAGCCAGCACACCGATATACGAAAGTCCGAACCACAGAAACGCAAAGGGCAGGCATATCTGACCGTCAAAATTCATGGGCACTTCCTCATAACTCCATATTCCCATGCCGAGATAGCGGTTTAGGTACTCCCCTGCAAGGAACTCAATGGACGTGATAAATGCCGCCGACACTGCAAGCACTGCCAACAGCTTGACGCCGTTTTTCCGCTCTCCGTTAAGAATGTGTATCACAAGCATTGACGCACCGCCAAGCACCCCCATTGTGATATGAGAATAACCCCTGTTAAGTATCTCCATGAAACCATAGCATATTGCACCCACCGAAAAAAGCGTAAGTATCTTATAGATTTTTGCCGCCACATTCTCACCGCCCTGTTTTTTATCGCCCTAATAATAAAATGCACAGAAATCGGTAATTTAAAACTTCATCAAGAAAATAATTTTATGGCAATTTCAAGACGCAAAAAAACGGGCAGTCAAAGCTGTCCGTTTTTTTGTACTAATATGAGATTTTATACCTGCCAGCTGTTAAGATATTTTTCCTGCTCAGGTGTGAGCTTATCTATCTCAAGCTCCCAGAACTTCAGCTTTCTGTTTGCGACTTCCTTGTCTATCTCGTCAGGAACGTAAACTATCTTGTCAGTAAGCTTGCCCTTGTTCTTTACGAGATATGCAGCAGAAAGTGCCTGAATAGCAAATGACATATCCATTATCTCTGCCGGATGACCGTCGCCTGCGGCAAGGTTTACAAGTCTGCCCTCACCGATAACATAAAGCCAGTTGCCGTTTGGCAGCTTATAGCCGTCAATGTTGTTTCTTGCAAGCTTGCTTTCAACAGCCAGCTTTTTAAGACCTGCAACGTCTACCTCACAGTCAAAGTGACCTGCGTTACAGAGGATAGCACCGTCTTTCATGTTCATGAAAGCATTCTCGGTGATAACGTCCTTGCAGCCTGTTACAGTAACGAAGAAGTCTCCCACCTTAGCGGCGTCAACCATTTTCATTACCTTAAAGCCGTCCATTACAGCCTCCATAGCCTTTATAGGATCGACCTCGCACACGATAACGCTTGCACCAAGACCCTTTGCTCTCATTGCAACGCCCTTGCCACACCAGCCGTAGCCTGCAACGACAACGTTCTTTCCTGCAACTATAAGGTTAGTTGTTCTGTTTATGCCGTCCCATACAGACTGACCTGTGCCGTATCTGTTATCGAAAAGATACTTGCACTTTGCGTTGTTTACAAGCATCATAGGGAATTTGAGCTGACCGTCCTTATTCATTGCGATAAGACGGATAATGCCGGTTGTTGTTTCCTCACAACCGCCGATAACGTTAGGGATTAGCTCAGGATATTCATTATGGATAAGATTTACAAGGTCGCCGCCGTCGTCGATAATGATGTTTGGACCTACCTTGACTACCTGTGAAATATGTCTGTGATACTCCTCGTCAGTTGCACCATGCCATGCAAAAACATTCAGACCGTCATGCACAAGACCTGCGGCAACATCGTCCTGAGTAGACAGCGGGTTGCTGCCTGTGATATACATTTCAGCACCGCCTGCTGCAAGGACTTTACAGAGGTAAGCAGTTTTAGCCTCAAGGTGGATAGAAAGTGCGACTTTCAGACCCTTAAAAGGCTGATCTCTTCTGAAATCTTCTTCAACACTTCTGAGCAGTGACATATTCTGTCTTACCCACTCTATTTTTCTTTTACCGCTTTCCCACAAGCTTTCATCTCTTATTTCGCTCATTTTATCAATTCCTTTCGGTTTTTATTACTTTATCAAATCATTAAAACAAGTGTCATTCCCTATTCCACTTGTTATCCAAAACACTAATAGCCTCAGCGTATGTTATCTTTCCATATGCTGCGTCATATATGAGTTTCTCTATGTCCTTTGTCTGCACAAAGCCCTCCATTTTAGAAGAAACAATAGCATTTTTATAGCACTCTCAATAGTCATAGTTTCATCCATAAAACTAACTTCCGTTTCATCTTTCTATATTATACCCTATTTCTCCCCATTTGGCAAGAGGGCAAAGGCAATTCATTATACTTTATGAATTTACATCACGTTCACAAAATAATATGAAACGGTTTCTTGACAAAAATCATCGTTCGGCGTATAATGAATGTATGTGTGCGAATAGTAAGATCGTACATAAATCATGATTTTAAGGAGTGTGTACAAATGGACGACGCCAGTCAGAATACGATTGCCCCTCGATTGCAAAGCTGTCGCCCGTTTGTGGCTGCTTTTTTGTGATCTCAATATCAAGTTGAATTGAATAGGGCGATCTGTGTTTTGGTAGATCCTTATATTTGTACAGAGCTGGTATGAGTACAGTTATTTGTACTGCTGTGCTTTTTGCCGCTGCTGTTAGGGGGAAACATTATGTTTAACACAGTATTGGAGCTGTTAAAGAAAAGAAACTACAAGGCTATCCGTGAGATATTCATGGACATGAACGAGGCCGACGTAGCCGCTCTTTTGCAGCAATTCTATGACGATCACGAGGTCGAAAAATATGAACTTCCGCTGCTGTTTCGTCTTTTGAACAAAGATGTTGCGGCTGACGTTTTCGCTTATATGGACAGCGATACGCAAATGATGCTTATCAATGCCTTTACCGATAAGGAACTTCAGGAGATAGTTGACGACCTTTATCTTGATGATACGGTAGATATCATTGAGGAAATGCCTGCCAATGTTGTCGCAAGGATCATAAAATCTGCTGACGCTGAAACAAGAAAGCAGATAAATCAGATACTCAAGTATCCTAAGGACAGTGCAGGTTCTATCATGACCACTGAGTACGTTTATCTTCACAGGAGCTACACTGCAAAAGAGGCTCTTGAATGGATAAGACACGTTGGCATGGTCAAGGAAACGGTCAATACGCTCTATGTCACAGAGAGCAGAAAGCTCGTGGGCGTGCTTTCTCTGCTGGATATCGTAACGGCTGATGATGACGATAAGATAGAGGACATAATGGAGGACAACGTTATTTCCGTTGATACTCTTGAGGATAAAGAGTATGTTGCCTCGATGTTCTCAAAATATGACTTCATTTCCCTGCCTGTTGTTGACAGAGAAAACCGAATGGTGGGTATCGTCACATTCGACGACGCTATGGACGTTATTGAGGAAGAGACCACTGAGGACTTCTCGAAAATGGCTGCGGTCGCACCGAGTGATGACTCTTATTTCAAGACATCTGTTTTCACTCATGCGAAAAATAGAATAGCATGGCTGCTGATACTCATGCTGTCGGCAACGCTCACAGGTGCTATAGTAAACAAATATCAGACGGCTTTTGCGGCTGTTCCTGTTTTGGTATCGTTTCTGTCAATGCTCAGCGGCACAGGCGGAAACTGCGGCTCTCAGACCTCTACCCTTGTTATAAGAGGCATGGCACTGGGAGAGATAAGAATGAAAGACTTCTTCAAGGTCATGTGGAAAGAGTTCAGAGTTGCACTTCTTTGCAGCATTATACTTGCCGTAGTCAATGCTATAAGGATAATCCTTGTTTACCACGGCGACACATCAGTGGATTGTTACAAGCTCGCTTTCACGGTAAGTATGGCTATCATGGCGACGGTGGTGCTTTCAAAGCTTATCGCCTGTATGCTGCCTATGGCTGCCAAGAAACTTCATCTTGACCCTGCTATCATGGCTGCCCCGCTTATCACGACCATTGTTGACACTTGTTCAACGCTGATATTCTTCACATTGGCTACTATCGTTTTTGACATTAAATAAAAATATTACGGCGGTTATTACCTTTCAGGCTATCTTCTGCAAAGGTGCGACCGCCCGTTTTATGGATAAAAATAAAAAATATGACTTTGATCTGAAAGGAAATAATTATGGCTCAGAATTATGACGTAGTTGTTGTCGGTGCAGGTGCAGCCGGCGTGTTCATGGCATACGAGTTTGTTAAGCTCGGCAAAAATATAAGAGTTTGCGTTATCGATCAGGGTGGACCTGTAAGTAAGCGTAAGTGTCCTATTGACGGCAAAAAAATAAAATCATGTATCCACTGCAAGGTATGTTCTATCATGCACGGTTTCGGCGGTGCAGGCGGAATGTCAGACGGTAAATACAACATCACAAACAATTTCGGCGGTGACCTTTTCACTTTCACAGGCAAGGAAAAGGCTATCGAGCTTATGCAATATGTTGACAAGATAAACCTTGAAATGGGCGGTCAGGACGCTAAGCTTTATTCCACCACATCTTCTGACATCAAGGCAATGGCTCTTAAATATGACCTGCACCTTCTTGACGCTCAGGTAAGACACCTTGGCACTGACAGGAATATGCAGATACTTCAGAATATCTATGACTTTGTTAAAGACAAGATAGACATAAAGTTCTATGAGAGCGTTCAGAGCATAACAGGCAAGGAAAATGACTTCACTGTTATCACTGACAAAGACGAGTATCACTGCTCAAACGCTGTTGTTGCGGCAGGAAGAAGTGGTTCAAAGTGGATATCCGAGATATGTGACAACTTCGGTATCAAGAGGCGTTCAAACAGAGTCGATATCGGCGTTCGTGTTGAGATACCTGCGGCTGTTTTCGAGCACATCACAAGCAAGGTATACGAGAGCAAGATAGTTTACCGTACAAAGAAATACGGCGATCTTGTAAGAACGTTCTGCATGAACCCATATGGCGAGGTAGTTACTGAGAACACAAACGGTATCATCACAGTAAACGGACACAGCTATGCTGACCCTGCCCTGAGGACAGAGAACACCAACTTTGCTCTGCTGGTATCCAACACATTCTCAGAGCCTTTCAAGGATTCCAACGCATACGGTGAATCTATCGCAAGGCTTTCTAATATGCTTGGCGGCGGCGTGCTCGTTCAGCGTTTCGGCGACCTCGTTGCGGGCAGACGTACAAACGAACACCGTTTTGGTCAGACGTTCCTGAACCCTACGCTTAAAGCTACTCCAGGCGACCTGAGCCTTGTTATTCCAAAGCGTCAGCTTGACGACATCATTGAAATGATATACGCACTTGACAAGATAGCTCCGGGTATGGCGAATATAGATACCCTGCTCTATGGCGTTGAGGTCAAGTTCTACAACTCAAGAGTTGACGTTGACGAGAACCTTGAAACTGCCGTTAAGGGACTTTACGTTCTGGGCGACGGTTCAGGCGTTACACACTCCCTTTCACAGGCATCAGCCTCAGGCGTGTTCGCCGCAAGAACTATTTCAGAGAAGTTCAATTAATTGGATATATAAAAAGCCGCACTGCAAAAAGCAATGCGGCTTTATTTTTATGCCTTACTCTTCAAGAAGTTTGATATAGCCCTTTATTATATCAACACATTTGTCATAGCTCATGTCGCTGGTATCAAGACACAGATTGTAGTTTTTCGCATTTGTCCAATCTCTTCCTGTGTAGTGACGGTAATATTCACTTCTCTCCTTGTCTGTCTTTTCGATTATCTTGACAGCCTCTTTTTCAGAAACACCATACATATCGACGATATTCTTGACCGCAGTTTCCATATCAGAATATATGAAAACCTTAAGCACGTCTTTTCTGTCACGAAGGATATAGTCAGCACATCTGCCAACTATTACCGCAGGCTCTCTGTCTGCAAGCTGCTTTATTATCTTCGCCTGATAATTGAAAAGATTTCTGTCAGAAGTAAAGTCGTGATCATCAGGGTCAAGAAGCTCACCCTTGTAAACTCCGCCCTTTCTCAGAAAAGAACCTTTCAGTTTTTCATCAACAAGCCCGAAAAAGCGTTCATTTATGCCGCTTTCGTCGCTTGCAAGCTTTATAAGCTCCTTATCATAATATTTTATACCCATATCCTCTGACAGCATTTTTCCTACAGTTCTTCCGCCACTGCCGATACCCCTTGCAATAGTTATGATCCTTGCCATAAAGCTCAACTCCTATTCACCTAAATATGCTTTCTTAACTGATTCATCATTGATAAGATCAGACGCCCTGCCTGAAAGAACTATCTTGCCCGTTTCAAGAACATAGGCTCTGTCTGAAATAGAAAGTGCTTTCTTTGCGTTCTGCTCAACAAGCAGTACAGTTGTGCCGCTCTTTCTTATGTCCTCGATTATCTTGAATATGGTTGACACAAGTATCGGCGAAAGACCCATTGACGGTTCGTCCATTACAACTATCTTAGGTCTTGACATAAGTGCTCTGCCCATTGCCAGCATCTGCTGCTCACCGCCTGAAAGAGTACCTGCTATCTGACTTTTTCTTTCAGCCAGTCTTGGAAAACGCTCGTATATATCCTGAATATCCTTTGGGATATTCTCCTTATCTTTTCTTGTGAAAGCACCCAGTTTAAGGTTATCAAGCACCGTGAGGTTTTGGAATATTCTTCTTCCCTCAGGAACGTGTGCTATACCCATTTCCACGATCTTGTGTGCAGGAGTTTTTGTAAGCTCCACGCCGTTGAATTTGATAGAACCCGATTTTGCAGAGATAAGACCTGTAAGGGTATGCAGAGTAGTTGTCTTTCCTGCTCCATTTGCACCGATAAGAGAAATGACCTCGCCCTCGTTTACCTCAAAGGAGATACCTTTCAGGGCAGCTATTATGCCGTAATTAACGTGCAGATCTTTGATTTCCAACATTGCCATTTTACTTACCCCCTTATTCGCCAAGATATGCGGTGATAACTTCAGGATTTTTCAGAACTTCTGCCGTCTTGCCCTCGCAAAGGAGCTGACCGAAGTTCAGCACTGAAAGCTTTTCGCAGATACCTGAAACAAGGCTCATATCATGCTCGATAAGCAGCACCGTCATATCAAAATTATCTCTTACAAAGCGGATAGTTTCCATAAGCTCCGCAGTTTCGTTCGGGTTCATGCCCGCAGCAGGCTCGTCAAGGAGCATCAGCTTTGGCTGTGTTGCAAGTGCTCTGGCGATCTCAAGCTTTCTCTGATCGCCATACGGAAGACCTGACGCAAGCAAGCTTGCTTTGTCGTCAAGCTCAAAAACTTTCAGCAGCTCCATTGCCTTTGCGTCCATTTCCTTTTCAAGTCTGAAATATCTAGGCAGTCTGAAAACGCCTGTAAAGGTGCTGTATTTATAATGATTGTGAAGTGCGACCTTGACGTTGTCAAGCACTGTCATATCCTTAAAAAGTCTGATGTTCTGGAATGTACGGGCAATGCCTGCACGGTTTATTTCGGCGGTGCTCTTGCCTGTTATGTTCTTGCCGTCAAGGACAATAGTTCCGTCCGTCGGCTTATAAACGCCTGTGAGCATATTGAAAATAGTGGTCTTTCCTGCTCCGTTCGGTCCGATAAGACCGTAGAGCTGACCTTTTTCTATTGTTATGCTGAACTCGTCAACCGCACGAAGTCCGCCGAACGAGATGCCGAGATTTTTTACTTCAAGAAGTGCCATATCACTCAGCCTCCTTTACTTTTTCACGCTTGAACAAAGCCTTGAATTTTGCGGTATTTGCACTGATAAAAGTCTTTGTTTTTTCATTTGAAGTTATTATCATCATTACGATAAGGACGATAGAATAGATAAGCATTCTGTAGTTGTTGATACTTCTGAGCAGCTCAGGGAGCAATACGAGCACAACAGCTGCGATAACGCTGCCTCTTATCTTTCCGATACCGCCAAGTACGACGAATACGAGAATGAGGATAGACAGGTTGTAATCGAATTTTGACGCCTGAAGAGTATAGAAGTTATGGGAATAAAGTGCACCTGCACAGCCTGCGAGGAACGCAGTGAGTGCAAAGGTTATAAGCTTATACTTTGTGATATTAAGTCCCACAGCCTCGGCTGCGATAACGTTATCTCTGATAGACATTACCGCTCTGCCCGTTCTTGAATAAACAAAGTTATAGGCAATGATAAGAGTGATAAGCAGCATCACTGCACCGATTATGAATGTAGAATCGTTCGGTGTTCCGCTGATACCCTGAGGGCCGTTGATGATAAGCTTGCCGTCAGGCTCAAGATTAAGGTTTGAAATGCTCTTCAAGGAAATATGAACGCCCTTTGAGTCATAGCCAAGATAAAGTGCAGCGAAAACGTTCTTTATTATCTCGCCGAAAGCCAGTGTAACGATAGCAAGATAGTCGCCTTTAAGTCTAAGAACAGGTATGCCTATGAGTATACCGAACAGTGCGGCTACGATTCCGCCTATAAGGATAGCTATAGGAAATCTTATCCACACGTTTTCAATAGTTTCGGAAGTTACGATAGAGAATATCGCACTTGTATATGCACCAACGCACATAAAGCCTGCCTGACCCAAGCTAAGCTCGCCCAGTATGCCGACAGTCAGGTTAAGGGATACTGCAAGTATAGAGTACACGCACAGAGGAACAAGAAGTCCTGTGAGCATACTTGAGATATATCCGCCGCTGCTGAGTATCTGCATTACCACAAAGGCAACTATTACCATTGCATATGTGATAAAGCTTTTCTTGGTATGCGGCTTAAAAAACTTTGTTTTTGCGTTTGCCCCTTCTTTTTTCACAAAAAACCAATCCTTTCAGATAAAACAGAACTGCAAAGCAGGACTGCTCGAAAATTTTAAGTTGACTTTTATACCTTCTCGCTGATCTTCTTGCCGAGGATACCGGTAGGCTTTACGATAAGCACAAGGATAAGCACAGCAAAAACGATAGCGTCGGCAAGCTGTGGTGAGATATAGGCACGGCCCAAGATCTCGATAACGCCGATAAGGATACCGCCGATCATAGCTCCCGGTATAGAACCGATACCGCCGAATACTGCCGCAACGAACGCTTTGATACCAGGCATTGCACCTGTTGTGTTCTGAAGTGTAGGATAAGCTGAGCAAAGCAGTGCACCTGCTATTGCCGCAAGACCTGAACCGATAGCAAAAGTCAATGAGATAGTGCGGTTGATGTTCACGCCCATGAGCTGAGCCGCACCTCTGTCCTCTGAAACCGCAAGCATTGCACGTCCGCTCTTGGTTTTATTGATGAACAATGAAAGGCCAACTACAATGATGATAGACACTATTATTGCAACTGATGTTTCGCCTGAAATAACTATCTGTCCGCCGAAAAGCTCGATACTCGGCACGTTTACAACAGATGTAAAGTTTACAGGCTTTTCGCCGAATATGAGCAGTGCGATATTCTGCAAAAAGTAGCTGACGCCTATTGCCGTGATAAGCACCGCAAGCGAAGTGGCTTGTCTGAGCGGCTTATATGCGACCTTTTCGATAACGATACCGAGAAGTGTGCAGGCGATAACTGCGATGATGATAGAAAGCCATGAATTAAGTCCCCATGTGGTCATACAGGTGAATATCACATATCCGCCCACCATGATAACGTCGCCGTGGGCGAAGTTAAGCATTTTGGCGATACCATACACAAGCGTATAGCCCAACGCTATAACGGCGTATATACTGCCAAGGCTTATTCCGTTGATGAGGTTATTAAGAAAACCCATATACAAACATTCCTTCCTTTTGGGAGTAGGTCAACGAGCAGATGTAACTGTGCACATTACAACTGTCCTTGCCATAAACACAATATACAATAAATTATATCATAACCCCGTGCTTTTTGCAACACATTTTCATAAATTAAATCAAAAAAACCGACAATTTTTTTAGAACTGCCGGTTTTTTTATGGTATTCAGCGTACTTTTCATACGCAGCTGCATTTTTCAGTTATTACTGAGCGGTTGATGCGACAATATCGTCAGCTGTCAGTGCTGAATAAGCACCATTCTTGATGATAACAGCCTTAGGGTCCTTAGATACGGCACCGTCTTTGCCCCATTTCATGCCAGTACCTGTAAGTCCATCATAAGAGAAGTCCTTATCAGTGATAGCCTTCTTGAGCTTGTCGCAGATATCTGATGCTGACATATCAGCTGTAATGCCTTCCTTCTTCATGAGATCTGCAAGTACCATTACGCCGTCATAAGCGTCTGCTGCGAACTGGTTAGGTGTTTCGCCGTTGTAAGCGTCCTTATACTTCTTAACGAAATCCTGAGTAGCCTGATCCTGAGCATCGGCAGCAAACGGTGTAAGGAGCATTACGCCCTCACAAAGTGAAGTATCGAAGTTCTTGATTGAAAGAAGTCCGTCAAGACCGTCGCAGCCGAAGAATGTTGGATTATAGTTAGCTGACTTGCACTGTGTAAGGATCAGAGATGCCTGCTGATAGTAGATAGGCAGGAACACAAGATCTGCACCGGCGTCCTTAGCTGCACTGATCTGAGCTGAGAAGTCAGTTTTGCTGTCCTTAGTGAATGACTGCTCTGTAACGATATCAAGACCCTTAGCCTCAGCCTCGGACTTGAATGTGTTGAAGATACCTGATGAATAAGCGTCAGAGCTATCGTAAATTACAGCTATCTTTGTAGCAAGCTTATTGTCTGCGATATAGTCGGCAGAACCTTTACCCTGGTTAGGGTCAGTAAAGCAAACCTGGAAACAGTTATCGTTCTTGATAACGTCCTGAGCAGATGCAGAAGGTGTAAGCTGGAAGATGTTATCCTGCTTTGTCTTTTCAATAACTGCGAGGCAAGAACCTGTTGTTACCGTTCCGACCATTACCTGCATACCATTGTCTTTCAGTGCGTTATAAGCATTTACAGCCTTATCGCCTGAGTCAGCCTCATCGTCCTCGAAAACGTATGAGAGCTTTGTTCCGTTTATTCCGCCTGCGTCATTTACGTCCTTGACAGCAAGCTCGATAGCATTCTTAACAGCAACGCCGTACTGTGCAGCGTCACCTGTGAGCGGACCACTGCAGCCGATAACGATAGTATCGCTGTTCTTCTTAGCATTGTTTCCGCAGCCTGCGAAACAAGAAACTGCAAGAGCAGCTGAAACTGTTAATGCAAGAAATCTCTTGACATTTTTCATAATTATCTCTCCTCCGATTACATATGTCACGGCATATGTTCCTTTGATATTACTAATATACCATGCAGACGCCCGATTTGTCAATATTAAATCCTACAAATTTAGCGTTATTTCAAGTATGTTTATTGTTACAAACAATATTAGTGTTCACAAAAAATTAATTCTGTGTATTTTTAATGAACAACGTGCAAGTAATTTGGTAACGTCCTGCATTTCTGCACCGCTGGGGTAGCAGCCGCATATGATAAAACAGCCGCATGAACAACTGCGGCAAGAAACTCAGACAACATAAGGAGTGAACTTATTTGGATATGTTTGATAGCCTGTCTTTGGGCAGGATACTTGCAGAGGACATGGAAGAGGGCACGCCGGCCTGTCCGATGCCTAAGGGAAGATTTCCTGAAAACACGCCTCTTGCAATGGCATATATACCATTTCAGACGTGGGAAAAATCCTATGAAGTTGACGTAGCACTTTCAAGGGGAACTATCTTCCCGTCTCTTGACAAACCATTTATCGGAGAGGAGGCTGTAAAGAATGCCCATACTAAGTGACAAGGAGCGACTTCTCAGGAAGATACAGGCTTGCAGCTTTGCACTTGTTGAGGCAAATCTGTATCTTGACAGCCACCCTACCTGCCGTGAGGGTCTGGCATATTTTGCACATCACAAGGCAGACAAAGAAAAACTCGTGGCAGAATACAACGAGAAATACGGACCGCTGACGATATCGCAGAACGATTCGTCCAAGAAGTGGGAATGGGTCACAACTCCTTTTCCATGGGAAAGGAGTGTTGACTGATGTGGCAATATGAAAAAAAGCTGCAATACCCTGTTAAGATCGCAAACCCTAACCCTGCGTTGGCTAAGGTCATTATTTCGCAGCTTGGTGGCCCAGACGGAGAGCTCGGAGCAGCACTGAGATACCTCAACCAACGTTACTCAGCACCATGCCGTGAGGTGCAGGCAATACTCAACGATATCGGCACAGAAGAGCTTGCCCACATTGAAATGATCGGCACGATAATCTATCAGCTCACCCGTGACCTCTCTATCAAAGAAATAAAGGACAGCGGCTTTGACACCTATTTCGTTGACCACACAACGGGCGTTTATCCTATCGCTGCCTCAGGCGTGCCGTTTTCAGCTGATACCTTCCAGTGCACAGGCGATGCTATCGCTGATATGCACGAGGACCTTGCGGCTGAGCAGAAAGCCCGCCTGACCTATGATAATATCCTCAGGCTCGCTGATGACCCTGATGTCCGTGACCCGATAAAGTTCCTCCGTGAACGTGAGGTAGTCCACTATCAGCGTTTCGGCGAGGGTCTCAGACTTATTCAGGATATGCTGGACAGCAAAAATTTCTACGCCTTCAACCCAAGTTTCGACAAATAATATTAAAAGCGGGCTGCTGTTAACAGTCCGCTTTTTTGTACTTATATCAGAAATCTTCCTTGTCGGTCTTTTTGCCGCTCCTGCTGACCTTCTTGTTTAGTATCAGCGAAAATGCCAACGTCGCCGCTATGAGTGCTATCATCACCAGCACCGACTTCACCGTAAGATGTTTTAGCTGTGCACCAATATATGTCTGCACCAACATTTCAGGCATAACACCCATTATCGAGCCTAACAAATACGGTCTGTAAGGCATACGCAGTGCACCATGTATCATGGAAACAAGGTCGCCCGGAACGACTACAACTGCCCTTGAAATGTACGACGCAAAAAGGTTATTGTCATGACCATAATTTACAAGCTTTCGTGCCTTAGGATATTTCATCTCAATAACACGCATTATGTCGCCGCCCGATATCCTGCCAACAAGATACGGTATCGTAAAACACACCGCAAGCCCCACAACGTTCAGCAGCACGCCCACCCAGAAAGGATAGATCGCACCAACGCACACAAATATTGCGGCAAGGGGAAACACCACCGACAGTGATTTAAGTCCGTAAAAACCCAAAATAACAAAGGCTGCAAGCCACAGGTTGTCAGGACAATAGCTTAGTATCTCAGAGAACTCGTGGTCTTTAAGAAAAAGAGCACAGCATATTATGATAATGATAGTCAGGGCAAAAGGCACATATCTACCGTATTTCCGCACGAAACCGTTCAAGCCGCCACGCTCCTCTCAAATTCTTTCTGTTATTATACCATATTATAGTGCCCAATAAATTATCAATCAGTGAAATCTGTGTTACAACTTTCAGTTTTGAAACAAATTTATACTTTATCATTCGTCAAAATGACCATAAAGTGCCGTTTTCTGCTAATATCGGCGTTTTTTTACTTAAAATCCAAGTTGCTTACAGTCGATTTTTGTAGAATTAATAGCGAATCAGTGTCGAATAATGTATTATTTTATGTATTTTTAATTAATAGGTTAACTTTGTGCAATATTCCTATTGACCCGTATTCCATTAAATGTTATAATTAATATATAAATTATATTGGAGGGAAAGACGATGCGATACACAGTTTACAACAAAGCAATGAAATGTTCAGTTTACGAAACAGACGACCTTGAAAAAGCCTTAGATTACACTCGCAACCGTCCAAGGAAATCAAGGCGGCACTGCATTTATGATGACAAGCTGAAAACTTTTGATGTGAGAAAAATGAAAATGGTTTTAGGTATATAAAAAACGCACAGGAAAAGCTCTCTGTGCGTTTTTGCTATTCTGAATATACAAGTCTGACGGTCACACGGCTGTAGCCGCTCCATGTGCAGGTAAAAAGGGTCATGTCCCAGTCGCTGCCGCCTCCGTTCACAAGCGACGGTGAATCCCAGCCGCTTAGCAGTTCGCTGTTAGTCACAGTATAGCTGTAACTTCTGCCATACACGTCAGTAAAAATGACTTCGTCCCCTGAACTTAACTTGTCAAGTTTGTCAAAAAAACCTGTGTAATTGTGTGCACAGATTATAAGGTCATTGTCTACACGTCTGCCGCTGTACTGGCAGGCAGCTGTATTCATTGCGGCATAGCTCCAGCCACGGGTCACGGGGAACTCCTGTCCCAAAGTCGGGAATGTGATGATGCCGATATAAGCGTTGCCGTCAAGGGTGATATCCTCGCTTTGTTCAGGCTCGGCAGTTTCTGAACCAGTCATGCTGTCATCGAAAATGTCAAAAGGTGAACTGCTGTCTGTGCTTTCCTCGCTGTCAGGTATCGCCTGTTTAAGGTCGCTCAGAACAGTTTTCATTCTCTCTGTACTCTGCTTTTCGTGGAAATAGTTGTAATAATTAAGGGACAATGCCGCTGCTATCAGCATTGCCCCTATTATCATCAACACTCGTCCTAATTTTTTATTAGTCACAATTTTGCTCCTGATGTTGATTATTTTTCTTTTCTGCTTACTCTCCAGCCTGCTGCGATAAGGATAAGTCCGCCGCCGATAAGCACTGGAATAGGCCAGTTGAGCGAACCTGTCTGCGGTATCTTGTCAGGTGTTGAGCTGGAAGATGTAGGAGTTCCCGATGAACTGCTGTCCGGAGTGCTCACACTGCTATCCGGCGTACTTACGCTGCTGTCAGGTGTGCTCTCGCTGCCGTCAGGAGTGCTAGACTCGTCAGGCTTGTATGTATTTTCAATAAGGAAAAGCTTTTCATTTGTCTTTGTGACAACTGTGTAGTTCGCAGGAACGTCTATCTCCTTTACAGTCCATTTTGCATCTGAACTGCCCTTCCAGAAATACTCCCAGTTGTTAGCTGCATTAAGGGTCACGGTATCAGAAAGCTTGCCGTCTGAATATATCTCGACCTTGATGCTGTCAGGGATAAGCTCGTTCTTTCCCTCAGGAACTACCCACGTTTTTCTTACGCCGTATTCGCTGTCGCCGTTTGGTGTTTCTTCAAAGGTGAACTTAGTGTAGATAGTTATTTTTCCGTCCTTTACAACATCGCTGTTGAACTCAACAAGTGACGGTGACGGGATAAATCTCTTGGTCTCAGTATCAAAACGCTTGCCTGAAACAAGATACAGACCAGCAGAATCCGCTGTTAGCAAAGCCTCGCCGTTTGCGTCAGTTTTCGCTGTTGAAACGGGTGTAAGTCCGTCTGTTTTGGCGTAATTGTCAAGGGTATCGGCTGCTGCCTGCATTTTTGAGGCGTCAGTGTAGTCTGACAGGTCAACAGGATATTTGCTGAAATCTCCCGTGAGAACAAAGTCAGCCTCTTTTCGCTCTCCTACTTTATAAATGCTCCACTCAGCGTCAGCCACTGCGGTTTTGTCATTTTTGCAAACGATATTTACATCGATCTTATCCGCCGCAGACGCACTCACCGCCATGCAGCCGATAGCCGAAATAGCCATTGCCGCCGTACACAAAACAACCTTTGCCAGCTGTGAAAATTTAAGTTTCATGTTGGTTACTCTCCTTATCAGGTAGATTTTCGTCATTATCTTTATCCTCAGGCTGCTCATCAAGCATAGCTATAAGCTCATCATGTGAAACTTTTCTACGCCTTGAATCAACGAACCACCACACAAGCAGTACCACAAACAACGGTATCGCCACAAACGGCACTACCACAAGGGAATCAAGCTGAACAGCGTCTGCCGTTATCTTTGACGCCGCTGCTGCACTTGCTGTATCTATCCTTTTAGCACGAACAAGCAGTCTGTGTGAATTTACACCGTAAGGTGTGCAGGTGGTCAGCGTAACATAGTCGCCGCCCGGGATTATATTAAGCTTATCCATTTCGTCAGGGAGAACGATATAAATGCTCTCCACCTCATATGTATAAACATCTTTTAACACTGTTATAGTGAACTCGTCACCCTCTGCAAGCTTATCAAGGTCGCTGAAAAGCTTGGCTGACGGCAGACCTCTGTGTGCCGAAATGACCGCATGAGTATCAGCACCGCCCACAGGCAGGCTCGAACCCTGCAAATGTCCCACTGCAACATTGAGAACGCCCTCGCTAGTTCCGTGATATATAGGCAGCTCCACCCTTATAGTGGGTATGGAAACATATCCCATAATACCCGTTCCAGTAATATCGAGGATATCATCATAGCCCTTGACCTTATCGTAGTCAACAAACGGACGATCAAGCTTTGCTATCTCTTCATTGTATTCTCTTGCACGCCTGAGTATCTCCTCATTCTGCTTGTCAGAAAGATCATTGGCAGCTTTTTGATATGTCGCCACCGCACGGCTTTGGGTCTTTGAGTTCCACCAGTCGCTGATGATAGGATAAAACATCACGGAGAGCCCCACAAGCAATAATAAGACCAAAAATAATGTAGATAATTTACCGCTTTTCTTCCTCATGGAGTCCTCCCTGATGCCTGCCGACCGAGATCGGCAGGACAAAGGTAAAATAAATTTCAGAAATTAATCTTTCTTAGCTCTCTTCTTTGTGATAAGAAGTACGCCAGCACCAACTACGATAGCTCCACCTACGCCGTAGAATATCTGAGTACCGATACCACCGGTTGAAGGCAGTTTTCCGCCCTTGTTGTTCTCAATAGTCAGACCAACATTAGCATCTTTATCAGAGTAATCGCCCTTAGCGATCTGAAGTCTATTGAGGGTTCCACCGTCTATAGAGTAACCAATATCGTCTCCATCTTTGGTATTGAGCCAGAACTTAGTGTCGCTTGCCTTATTATACTCATCTGGTGCCTTTGCCTCAACAAGTGTATACTTAACTGAATCGTCAATACCCTTGATGTAGAAAACGCCCTGGTCGTCAGTTGTAATAGTATCTATAGTAGCTGTATCACTACCTGTTGCGATCCTATATTCATTCTTTGTACCTGTAGCCACAAGCTTGAGAACATTGCCAGTTTCATCTTTAAGCTGGAACTGAGCACCAGCAAGTCTATCTCCAGTCTGACCGTCTATCTTATTACCTACGAGTGTGAAAGTCCAGTCATAAACCTTTGATTCAGGTGTCTTACCGTCCTCTTTACCGCTCTCGTCCTGTGGATTATTTGAATATGTCAAATAAGCTGTGTTAGGGTTGTTGTCCGTGCTGTTAGTTGCCTTATCAGCAACTTTTGCATTGCCATTCAGTTTTGCTGAATAATAAGTTTCGATTTTAGCAATGTCTGGATTTTGAGCCAACAAATCTTTAATATTGAACTGAATTGCAAATGAATTATCAGTCGGATTTTTACTAATTACAGGAGTAAAAGTTACACTGGTCAACTTTGCTCCGTTCTTGTCATAGAAGAAACACTCTGCGTTATCAGGGAGGTCAAAACCTTCACTAAGCTGGTCATGGATAGTATATGTATACTTATCATAATACTGTACCTCGGAAGGAATAGTTGTTGTGATCCTGAACTCGACATCATCACCGATCTGGTTGTCACCTACTACGCCCCAAGTATTTTCTTCATTATGCTTGATCTCTTTGGTAAGTGTTGGCTTGCCGACCTTTGGTGTAACTGTTGTTTTTCCTGAAACATTAAGGATATAAGCTGAATTAGCATTATCTTTACCTGTGTTAGTTGTCGTATCAATAATAAGATAATAACCTGCATTTGTAACATTTAATGTATACTGTCCATTAGCATATGTGGATGTTGTACCGTTACTTACAAATTTTGCTGCAACTTTAGCAAATGCAGCTGTTTCTTCCTCTGTCCAGTTATCCTTTTTTGAAATAACACTTGCAACATCAGCTGCTGTTGAAACAGTGTCAAATTTATTACCGAACGTTGTATCATTTTTCAGTGCATCGATAAAGCTATCACCAGTAAAGCCATCAGCCCACTCAATAGTATTCGTTGCTGATGTTTGGTTAAATATTGGATAAGCAACATAGGTCTTACCATCAACATTGTCCGTAATCACGATTTTGTTGGCATTTTCCGTTGTAGCAAACACGCTAAAAGCTGATGTTGCGGCAACTGCCGACACTGTCATAATAGTTGCAGCGGCAAGGGCTGCGAATTTCTTCATTTTCATATCTGTTTTTCCTTTCGTATAAGAATTTTACATATTTTCAGCGTGCTTTTTGCGACGCTTTGTAACTAAAAGTGCTGTTGCCGCTGCGGTTATCACACCGCCTGCGACTGCGAACGGGAGAACTCCCCTGCCGCCTGTTTCAGGCAGCTCGCCTACTGTTTCCTCATAATTGTTATAGACCTGAACATACTGATCATTTCCATTCGTATCAATACAGTTATAAGTGTCAGAACCATTATATCTGTAGTAAGCTTTGTAAGCCGAAGTGCTAACAGGCTGACCGTTTACCCCAACTTCCTCTATCCAGTAATAATACGTTTCACCCTTGATATTATTCTTCTCAAGTTTGATAGCCTCAGACCAGTTATTAGTTGCATCTATAGTCACAGTCTTGACGAATAAAGCATCATTGATCTTGTCAGGATTTGTAGTCGGCACTGTCGATACGTTAGTTTTCTCTGCTGTGCCAACACTAGCGGTGATCTCACAAGTGCTTGATGAATTAGCTTTAAGCCTAAGTTCAACTGTTACGTCTGACGTTATCTTATCAAGCTTTAAGGTAAAGCCCTGACCGTTTGAACTAGAACTATAGTCACCTATCTTTAACAAGTCCGGATTGCCTGTTATTGTCCATGTAGGAACATTGGCATTAACAGTACCGTCCCACTGACTGCCAGTCTTTTTAAGTTCAGCAAGTATGCTGCCTGAACTGTCTATCAGCTTAATGGTACTTTCGCTTTCATTACTGTTTATCCAGAAACTTGTGAAATTGAATTTGAACGTTCCTGAATCATACATGGTATATTCTGTAATAGAATCGCCCGACTGAGCAAATGCAGAACCGTCTGCGTTCAAAACCTTAAACTTAACATTCTGACTGATATCCATAGTTCCCGTAAACTTATTATAGTTCTTTGGAACATCGTTTTTATTTGTTGACCTGTAGATATTGAAAGTTACCTTATCATTGGCGTGGTCTTTCGTGTCACTGTCAGACCATGCCTTTTGCAGTCTGACACTCATCTCTTTTACGTCCTTCGGAGTTTTAGTATTGATTATCGTGTCAAAGCCTGTTCCGCTAGCGTTATTGGAATAAGTGTAAGTAACGCCGAATCCGTCAGGCACACTCTCTTCAAGGACGTAATAGTACTTATCCTTGTTAAGACCGTCCAAAGTATACTTCCAATTCTCAGCCTTTTTCAGTGTAATAGGGTTTCCGTACTGCTTACAATCCACAGGGATACCATGCTCGTTATTTACTCTTGTAGGTGAATTTGGTGCAGTGTCTGATTCGTAAACAATGACGTTTATGCTGTCAGGTAGTTCACTATCAGCAAGCTCATTACCAAGTTCATCACGCCATTCCTTCGTGATAGTAAGACCCTTTACATTGTTTACCGTGACCTCAGTGTTTCTGCTTATTGCATTTGCACTGTAGATAGTTTCATAGCCTGTTTTGACGTTCTTCTCTCTTATGTAATAGTAACACTGTTTATATGTTCCGTTTTCTTCGACACAGCCTGGAAGATCAGTCCACTCATATTGCCAGTGGTTTTTCTCACTAAGTGTAATTTCTTTCGTGTCGTCCCAAATTATGTCCTCTGGTATACCACCAAGAACCTTAGTTGTGGAACTGCCAAGCTTAAAGACTACCTCATCAGCACTATGGTTTTCGTTACCGTCGCTCCATACCTTGCTTGCGGTTATCTTAAACTTCTGAAGAATATTAGTTACTCTGAACAGATCACCATTTTGTATAAACTGATAATTTTTAACACCCTCAGGCAGCTTTTCCGGCTGTACCTTAAATGCAAAGTAGATAGGCGTAGGGTCTAGCTGATAGCCCTCCTGGCTCTTCGTTTCGATCAGCTTATACAAATGTCCTTCTGTATCACCTGTGCCGACTGCAGGCTCAAGCTCAAGGTTATAAGGTTCTTTGTCAGTCACACTGAATTCCAGTGCCTCTTCATCTTTTCCGCCCCAACTAACAAACTTTCTGTCCATGTCAGCATTATCATTATAAGCTATAGCAGGCAGCCACGCATAAGTACCATCTGCAAGCTTTGAATATCTGTATAATTTAAATGATGCATTGAGCATAAGGCTGTAGTCGCCGCTGTCGACCTTGACCACCTTGAAAGGTTCTTTAGTTGTCGATGACGCCTGTGACTGATTTATAAGCTCAAAATCACTATAATCATCAGCACTGTCATTTACAACTGAACCTGAAGTATCAAAAGATATATTGTTGAAAACGTTGACTTTATAACCCTTGTTGTTTGCGTCTTCGGAATTAGCCGGTCTGCCGTTATAAACATAAACGATCTTCAAATGACGTCTGTCAGGAACTGTTATCTCAAGTTTCTTAACGCTGTCAAGTGTCTGAGCCTCAAGGTCTGTAATGGTCACTGCCTTAACGATATCGTCGTCAGTAACAGCAATCTCGCTCTTATCGTTCTTATCCCTATAAACATAGGAAACCTTGAACACAAGTTCTTTGTCTGCGTCTATAGACTCGATCTTGACCGGAACAGAAACACTTGGTCCATAATTAACCCAGTTGCTATTATCTACAAGTTTTCCAAGTTCGGTAAAATAGCCATTATTCATATAGCCATATGATATATTATAATTCTTGATATTTCCGCCTTCATAACCAGCTGGCACAGAAATATTTATATCGCCCTTAGCTCCGACAACATACTCCTCAGGTGTAAAGTAAACTTCACACTGTCCTATTTTATTATTCTTTACAGCTGTGTTACAGCTTATAAACTTCTGTATCGTCTTAGGTTCATGGATAACATAGCTATACTCACTTGTCGAAAGAGCCTTGCCAGTATCAACATCATAGACCTTAATAGATTTAAGATCAAGATGCACAGAAGAGTTTCCGTCAATGGATACTGTCTTAGTCTGCTCTTTACCCTGTGCGTCCTCGGTTCTGATCACAGCAGTTCCGCCGCACTTGATAACATCGTTCAGTGTTATCATTCCGCTCGTTGAGCAGCCAAGCTTTTTCGGGTTCACATCAATAGTATAAGTTATATCACAGCCTGTGGACTTAGGATTTGAAGACTTAGTGATATTCTTTTCTTTAACAGTCTGCGTCTGAGATTTCTCAGGATATTTTTTAGCCTTATCCTGAACTGTGTTCTTATACGAAACACTTCCCTTTACAGCACCCTGTTTTACGGTATCCAACTTTATAATGGTACTATAATATGCTGTCCATGAATCCTGCGGATTCCAAGCAGTTCTAAATGTTATCTGATTATTGGCTTTATCATAGCTATAAACAAACTGTCCGCTTGTTGTAAGATCGTTTTTCTTAGTGCTGTCGCCTGATGTATACTTCAGATAATCCTGATTATCATACAATATCATTCCCTTAGGGAGAGTATCAACGATCTCGACAGTATCACCCATCTTGTATATCTTTTCTTTGTTGATATCCAAACGCCAGTCGAACCTATAATAGTCAACTCCGTCAATAGTTACAACAGGGAGTTCCGTCAAATCGTAAACCGTATCACCCTTGGAGTTACTATTTGCATCATACTTTTCAAAAGGCGACTTATCCTTATCATCAACTACATATTTTGTAGTATCAGCATTTGGTTCAAATTCCTTACCCTTGAATGTTGCCTTATTCTTAACATTTATAGTCGCACCAACGTTAACATCTGAAACATTTACGGTCGATTTATATTTAATGCGGATATTTTTGATGCTGTCAAAAAGTTCATCGTCCTTAAACTGGATAGTGAACGATTTGCCGTCAGCACTTGGCGTTACAGAATAACATTTGTCAGGAGCATCAAACTGCTTATAACTATCATCTATACCATATTCAATACTAATCGAATCAGGAACAAGAACACTTTGTATCGTCTTGTTATCAGAGGATTCAGCCGTCATAATATCGCTGATCTTCTGACCTTTAAACGCACCCGTAACTTGTTTAAGTTCAAGCTCCCACTCATATGTAACGGTATTTCCGTCCTGAGAAATTTGCTTAACAGTTTTATATTTCTCATCTGTAGGCTTATAGTCTGCGGTCGCACTTGTTTTAAACTGTCCGATACTAGCCTCATTTGTGACCTTGATGTTGCCACTACTGTCAGCGGCAGGAAGATTCATATCACTAGCATTTGTTTTGTATAATATCTTTATATCCTTTGAATCTCTGATTTCTTCAGGCAATACAAGCTTGCCATCTTCCGTAACAGTTGTGGTCGCAAGAATGTTACCGTTGGCATCATGAATCTCTACTTCCTGACCCTTAGTCAGCATCGTATCACTGACAGTTTGACCTATTAATGAATCTTTATTGCTCTTCACATTGATAGTCCAAGTGAATATTCCTGTCGCACCATCGGCTTTGCCGCTCTTGCTTATCTGATAGCTGTTGTATACAGTTGCGGTCTTAGAATCTCCGCCTTCCCATTCATTACTCTGGTTTGGCTTTTGGATTTTTACTGTATTATCCAGTTGCTGCTGATCTCCACCAATAGTTGTTTTATATTTTACTGTTATCTTAGTCGAAGTTGTATTTTCACCAAAAGTCAACTGATTTCCATTAACAGTAAAACCGATGTTTTTTCCGTCCTCACCTGTCACTGTAAAGTCGTTTGGGTTTACACCATTAAATCCTTTATCAAAAAGATGATATCCATTAAGGTCACCACCCTGAGGATTATTTACAACAACAGTCCATGTGACTTCATTAGTGTCATAATCAACTTCACCGCTCTTTTCAGAAATGGTAGTTTTCTGTTTTGAATAAATTGATGCGTTTGCATCGTCTGAATCTTTATCAGAATATGTCTTAGACGTATTCTCAATTTTTCCATCGACCGTAAAATTAGGATCATCTTTTGGATAAGGAGTTACATAACTTATCTCGACCTTTTCATCTGTTCTGCCTTCCTCAAACACAAAGTTCCCTGAATTAGAGTCATAGTGTCCTGCATCAGCCGGGACAACTGTTAAGGTCCCTGGTAAAGCATCTTTGAACATCTCGTCTTCTATATGTTTCAAATTATCTTTAGCAGGATTATTAACTGTTATAGTCCACTTAACTCCCTCATCAGTATCCTCGCCCTTTTTACTTGTAGACAAGGTCAAAGCAGTATATCCATCAATTACAATATCTTTGCCGCCGATAGTAACTTTTGTCGATTCACCAGTTTCATTATCTTGACGCTTAACGTTGGCATTAAATTTTGCTTTACCAGTTATGGCTTTACTTTCATTGAGTTTCTTATAGCCTTCCTCAAATATAATAAAAAGATATCTCTGATCACCATCTTTGACAACCTTATACTTACCCGAAATACCTTTGACTCCATCTGGCGGATCGTAATTTGGGTCCTCAACATCTCCCCAACCAGTTTCAGGAATACCAGTATCGGGAATGCCAACATTTCCATCAATAGGAAAGTAGATGCAATTATTCACCATCTCGCCTTTTTCAAATGCAAATGCAACATCGAAATTAATTATTTTGGTCTGATCCTTACCATCACCAGTTGGATCATGATTCGTGATAGAAACATTCTCTGCACTCTTATATGAAAACTTTTTTCCATCATAGGAAACATCGCCGCCGACAGCAGAAACACCCTCCGTCGCACTTATAGCAGGCATAACAAGGCTGGCAAGCACCGATACCGTCATAACAACGGACAGCACAATGCCAAACAGCCGACTGTGTCTTTTCCTTTCGTTTTCCTTTAAATATTGCCGAACCTTACCATTAAAACTCTGCAAAACGGATTCCTCCCTCCGAAAAATTCATAATGCTATATTTTATTGAAACGTTATTCCACAGTGCCTATCCTTTTAAAAGGATATATCCTCAACGACACCTTGCCTAAAACAGCCTCTTCCGCTATGCAGCCTATCCTCTTGGTTCGGCTGTCAACAGAAGTGGATCTGTGGTCGCCCATAACGAATATCCTTTCGTCAGGCACCTGATACGGCAGATCAATGTCACACTCCCCAAGAGCTTTTTGATCTACATAAGGTTCATTGAGCGTCTTTCCGTTCACAATGACCGTGCCGTCATCTTTGATGTCCACCACATCTCCTGCTGTGGCTATAACACGTTTCAGCAGTATCTTATTATTATAATAGAACGCCACAATATCGCCCTTCTTAAAGCTGCCACGCTTTCTGCATACCACTAGCTCATCGTCCTGCAACGTCGGTGTCATGCTCGTTCCCGTTACCCTCAGCACAGGAAGAAACAGCATTGAAATTATCACAGCCGCCGCTGCCACCACAAGCAGTGACGCCACCGTGCTGCGAAGTATCCTTAGATACTCCCGCCTCTCATGCCGCTTTTTCACCACATGCTCAAGGGTCTGCGTATCAGGCAGCTCAGGCGTTTTCTTAACGTTCTTACCGTTATTCGCCACCATGTTCTGCCTCCACTCCTGCGTGGTTGTTATCACTTTCATGACCCACAAGTGCAGCCATTTGCCGCTCAAGCTTGTCAAGCCTGCCAGTTATGCTCTTTTTGTCCTCAAGCTTTTTGAGAAGTTTCTCGTTTTCTTCGGTAAGTTTATCGTATTCCTTCCGCAGATAAAGCATAAGTTCAAGCAGCTCATTTTTGGACAATTTATTAAGCTCCTTCTCTCTCAAAAGCCCACCTCCACGCACACTTCCAGTTTATTTACAATATTATATCACTTGATTTTCATTTTGTCAAACCTAGAAATTGTCAGCTTTTCCACATTATTTCATATGTGCATTATCACATATTCACGATATTAATTTCACATATTATACTAATCTCCGACACACAAAACAATACTTTTAACTGTCCAAAACATGGAGCAATATGAAACCTACGCTATTACGCCGATTGCAGATATCCTAAAAAACTTCCTGCAAATCTCCCCTCTGCGTCAACTATAGCAGCCTGCATATTTCATATTTTAACATTGTACACCTTATTGGTGCTTATTAATATTTTGTAAATTCTGTTGAATATTATTTCTATTTTTAACTAAATATGATACTCCAGTGCTGATCACAGCAAAATCGCAAAAAACATCTATAAAGTACATCGGCTTTACACTCCAAATATGACAAGTTTAGTCGCTTTACATCACGATTTTGCACAAAAAAATCCGCTATCTGCCATAAAAGCAAACAGCGGATAATATTTATCTGGTGTATATTCTCACATTGAAATGAGAACCGTCAGTTCAAAAGCTTTGAAGAGGATAAACCTTACTTCATAGCCTCCTCAACTGCAACTGCACAAGCAACTGTAGCACCAACCATTGGGTTGTTACCCATACCGATAAGACCCATCATCTCAACGTGTGCAGGAACTGAAGAAGAACCAGCAAACTGAGCGTCGCTGTGCATTCTTCCCATTGTATCTGTCATACCGTAAGATGCAGGACCAGCAGCCATGTTATCTGGGTGCAGAGTTCTACCTGTTCCTCCGCCTGATGCAACTGAGAAGTACTTCTTGCCCTTCTCAAGTCTTTCCTTCTTGTATGTGCCTGCAACTGGGTGCTGGAATCTTGTTGGGTTAGTTGAGTTACCTGTGATAGAAACGTCAACATTTTCCTTCCACATGATAGCAACGCCTTCTGTAACGTCGTTAGCACCGTAGCAGTTTACCTTAGCTCTCAGACCGTCAGAGTATGCCTTACGGAATACTTCCTTTACCTCGCCTGTGTAGTAATCCATCTCAGTTTCAACATATGTAAAGCCGTTGATCCTTGCGATGATCTGTGCAGCGTCCTTGCCAAGACCGTTAAGAATAACTCTCAGAGGCTTTGTTCTAACCTTGTTAGCCTTCTCAGCGATACCGATAGCGCCCTCTGCTGCTGCAAATGACTCATGTCCTGCAAGGAACGCAAAACACTCTGTCTCTTCCTCAAGAAGCATCTTACCGAGGTTACCATGTCCAAGACCAACCTTACGCTGATCTGCTACAGAACCCGGAATACAGAATGCCTGAAGACCTTCACCGATAGCTGCTGCTGCCTCTGAAGCCTTCTTGCATCCCTTCTTGATTGCGATTGCGGCACCTACTGTGTAAGCCCAGCATGCATTCTCGAAACAGATTGGCTGAATACCCTTAACCATTGCATATACGTCAAGGCCGGCATCCTTAGTAATCTTCTCAGCTTCTTCGATTGAAGCGATGCCATAGCTATTTAATACAGAATTAATCTTGTCAATTCTTCTCTCATATGATTCAAATAATGCCATCTTCTAGTCCTCCTATTATTCCTGTCTTGGATCGATAATCTTAACTGCATCAGCAACACGGCCATACTGACCCTTTGCCTTCTCCCATGCTGTGTTAGGATCGTCACCCTTCTTAATGAAGTCTGTCATCTTTCCAAGGCTAACGAACTGGTAACCGATGATCTCATCATCTGCATCAAGAGCGATACCTGTTACATAACCCTCTGCCATCTCAAGGTAACGTGGTCCCTTCTGAAGAGTACCATACATTGTACCAACCTGTGAACGAAGACCCTTACCAAGATCCTCAAGACCTGCACCAATAGGAAGACCTTCCTCAGAGAATGCACTCTGTGTTCTTCCGTATACAATCTGTAAGAACAGCTCTCTCATAGCTGTATTGATAGCGTCACAAACGAGGTCTGTATTTAAAGCTTCCATTACTGTAAGACCTGGAAGAATCTCTGATGCCATAGCTGCTGAATGTGTCATACCTGAACATCCGATTGTCTCAACGAGAGCTTCCTGAATGATGCCCTCCTTAACATTAAGTGTAAGCTTGCAGGCACCCTGCTGTGGTGCACACCAGCCAACGCCATGTGTAAGACCTGAAATATCCTTTACGTCCTTATTCTTTACCCACTTGCCTTCTGTAGGTACTGGGGCTGCGCCATGATGAACGCCCTGTGCTACTGGACACATGTTTTCAACTTCTTGTGAAATAATCATTAATATGACTCCTTTCGTTGCTTTAATGATAACTTTATCTTGATAATTTTCGCACAAAGTCGTGCGATAGTCAAATAAAAATACAAAAATTTATCATTTTTTTGTAACTATGTCATCCTGCTTCTTGAAAATGCTGTCTGCCGGCACTACTCCGCGCACGCTTGACAGCGGATATACGTTGCTCTGTCTTCCTATGACTGTTCCCGGATTAAGAACACTTCCGCAGCCGACCTCAACATTATCACCCAGAAATGCGCCAACCTTCTTGCGTCCTGTCTCAACCGCCCCGTCTGCCGACTTAATAACAACCGGCTTCTTGTCAGACTTTACATTGGAGGTAATTGAACCCGCCCCCATATGTGCCTTGAAGCCAAGAATTGAATCGCCTACATAATTGTAATGCGGAACCTGAACCTTATTAAACAGAATTACATTCTTAAGCTCTGTAGAGTTACCTACAACTGCGCCTTCTCCAACAATGGCATTGCCCCTGATAAATGCGCAGTGTCTTACTTCCGCTTCTTTTCCGATTATACACGGTCCGTTAATAAATGCCGTAGGTGCCACTGATGCACTCTTTGCAATCCATATGTTCTCACCTTTTTTTTCGTACTCATTCTCATCGAGTGAATTACCAAGCTTTATTATATAATCTCCAATGTCCGCAAGTACTTCCCACGGATACGTCTTATTCTCAAATATCCCGGCCGCTATCGTCTGGTCAAGATCGTACAAATCATTAATCGTATACATAACCATCCATCCTGTTCATACTTATTCAACCACTTATTCAACCGTAACTGACTTAGCAAGGTTACGTGGCTTATCAACATCGCAGCCCTTAAGCACTGCCGTGTAATAAGCGATAAGCTGCAGTGGAACCGCTGCCACCATTGGCATGAGAACCTCATCAGCCTCAGGAAGTCTTATTATGATATCAGCCACATTATCCTCAACCTCAATATCTTTGCCACAGACAAGAATAACCATCGCTCCTCTTGCCTTAACTTCCTTAATATTGCTTATTGTCTTTTCCACAATGCTCTTCTGTGTAGCAACTGCAATAACAGGCATTCCCTCTGTTATAAGGGAGATTGTACCATGCTTCAGCTCACCGGCCGCATATGACTCAGAATGGATATATGATATCTCCTTAAGCTTGAGTGAGCCTTCCATGCTGAGCGCATAGTCAAGTCCTCTTCCAATATAGAGAAGACTCTCAGCATTAAGAAGCTTGGATGCTGCGAACTGGCATCTGTCCTTAAGTCCGATGGCTTCTTCAATAACCGCCGGTATATTCTTAAGCTTCTCTGTAAATTCTGCACACTGTGCATCAGTAATATGTCCCGTCTCCCTGCTTAATGCAAATGCAATGAGATACATTACAGCTACCTGGACCATATATGCCTTAGTTGAAGCAACAGATATCTCAGGACCGGCATGTGTATATATTACATGGTCTGCCTCTCTTGCTATTGACGAGCCCTTAACATTGACAACCGCAAGTGTCGCTGCTTTCATCTCCTTAGCAAGCTTAAGTACTGCAAGTGTATCAGCAGTCTCTCCTGACTGTGATATTACAATAACAAGATCCTTATCCGTTATAAGCGGGTCACGGTACCTGAATTCCGACGCAATATCAACAGTCACGGAAACCCTTGCCATCTTCTCTATGACATACTTGCCGACCATACCTGCATGCATTGCAGTTCCACATGCTACAATAAATATCTGTCTGTATGATGAAAGCTTATTAATATCAATTCCGTCAGATGCAAAATCAGGCATTCCATTAACAATTCTTGGTGTAATTGTAGTCCTGACCGCTGTAGGCTGCTCATGAATCTCTTTGAGCATAAAATGCTCATAGCCGCCCTTCTCAGCTGCATCTTCGTCCCAGTCTGCGGTCTGGAGTTCCTTATTAATCTCCATACCATGAATGTCACATATCTTTATTGAATCTTCCTTAACTATCGCAATCTCATTCTGCTCAAGCAGATAATAATTACGTGTATACTGAAGTATTGCCGGCACATCAGATGCAATAAAATTCTCACCCTCGCCCACTCCTGCTATAAGAGGACATTCCTTCCTGACTGCAAATATCGCATCAGGATAATCACGGAACATAATTCCAAGGGCATATGAGCCCTTTATCTCTGCAATAACCCTGGCAATAGTCTCTATAGGATTGCCATTATAATAATAATCAAGAAGCTTAGCAACAGTCTCCGTATCTGTCTCGCTTACAAAGCTGTATCCTTCCTTAATAAGGAAATCTTTTATCTGCTTATAATTCTCTATAATTCCGTTATGTACTATAGTTACTCTCTTATTGCCATGTGGATGGGAGTTAATATCTGATGGCTCACCATGTGTTGCCCACCTTGTATGTCCAATTCCCACATGTCCCTGCGGTTTTCCGTCAATCTTCATCTTATCTACAAGATTCTGAAGACGTCCCTTTGACTTTTCTACACGTATTGCATTATTCTCAAAAACGGCAATTCCTGCCGAATCATAACCTCTGTATTCCAGCTTGGTAAGGGCATTGATAAGCACATCCGCACAGTCTCTTCTGCCAACATATCCAACTATACCGCACATATTATTCCTCCATTCCTGCACATCAACCTGCGCATTCCAGTTTGCGTGTGAGCACAAAAAATACCTTTTATGCACTTTATGTATCATACCACATTATAATACATGTGTCATTTGTAATTTTTTGATACTTCATTAAAATAAGTAACAAGTGCTGCCTGATTATTTAAATTAATAACCCTGTTGGTTCTTCTCGAAACAAAATCCTCAAGCTTGGCCATATACTCATCTGAAGTAATTGTTCCCTCTGCAACGTATGTAAGACCCTTTTCCCAGCTTGCAGTAAGTTCTGCATTCAGAAGCGGCGGTATTGAAGCATTTACAACTTCATATATTATCTCGCCAAGCTTTGCAGGAGTTATCACCTGCGTCTTATTATTAATACAGATGTAATTATTCTTATCGAGCTTTTTAAGAATCTCTGCCCTCGTTGCACTCGTTCCTATTCCTGAGCCCTTTATCTGTGCTCTAAGTTCTTCATCCTCTATAAGCTGTCCCGCATTCTCCATTGCAAGAATCATTGAACCCGACGTGTATCTCTTCGGAGGCGTTGTCTCTCCCTCCTTGATAGCTGTCTCTTCTACACATCTCCGAGCCCACGAGA
>UQAR01000013.1 GCA_900539095.1 uncultured Ruminococcus sp. | reverse complement strand
ACGGCAGGATATATGATGATTCCAACATTGACGCACTGCTGCTATCAAGACACACTGCAAAGAAGATACGCCGCAGCGGCGGCAGGCTCAAAGGTCCTCACAAACGCACTCCGCAACAGGACGAGGATTTTAAGGCAGCACTCACCAAACTTATTGAGAATAATATTAAATTTATGTAAAATATGCACAAAAGATATAGAAGTTTGTCGAAAAATGTGCTACAATCAAGCTATGGAACATAGAATAAGAAAAGAGGTTTTTTACAATGAACATAGACAAAATATTGAAAGAACTCACACTTGAAGAAAAAGCGTCATTGTGCTCAGGCTCTGATTTCTGGCACACTGAGGAAATAAAAAGGCTCGACATACCAAGCATAATGGTTTCAGACGGCCCTCACGGACTGAGAAAAATGCGTGACGATACTGATAATCCGAACGAGGCTATCAAGGCTGTGTGTTTCCCATGTGCCTGTGCACTTGCCTGCTCTTTTGACAGAAAGCTGCTCACAACGCTGGGCAAGGCTTTAGGCGAAGAGTGTCAGGCAGAGGACGTTTCCGTTATCCTCGGTCCTGGCTGCAACATAAAGCGTTCACCACTTTGCGGAAGAAACTTTGAATACTTCTCAGAAGACCCATATCTTGCATCACAGCTTGCAACTGCACACATCAAAGGCGTTCAGAGCAAGGGCGTTGGAACTTCTCTGAAACACTTTGCAATGAACAATCAGGAAACAAGACGTATGAGCTATTCTGCCGACGTTGACGAGAGAACTTTCCACGAGATATATCTCAGTGCCTTTGAAACACCTGTCAAAGAGGCAAAGCCATGGACAGTTATGTGCTCATACAACCGCATAAACGGCGAATATTCCTCACAGAACAAACTTTTGCTCACAGACATTCTCAGAAATGAATGGGGCTATGAGGGACTTGTAGTCAGCGACTGGGGTGCTGTTGATGACAGACCGCTTGGAATAGCCGCAGGTCTTGACCTTGAGATGCCTACAAGCAACGGCAAAAATGACGAGCTTATCATTGAGGCTGTGAACAACGGCACGCTTTCCATGAAGGATCTAGACAAGGCTGTAAGAAACGTTCTCACACTTATACAGAAAGCTGAGGACGGCTATGCTCCTGCCACAAAGTGGGACAAGGAAAAGCAGCATGAACTGGCAGGCAAGATCGAGGCAGAGTGTGCAGTTCTGCTGAAAAATGACGATGATATACTGCCGCTTAGCAAGTCTGCAAAGATCGCTTTCATAGGCGAATTTGCTGACAAGCCACGTTATCAGGGCGGCGGCAGCTCACACATAAATTCATTTAAGATAACTTCTGCTCTTGACACAGTAAGCGGCATGGACAATATCACATACGCTCAGGGCTTTGTGACCGACCGTGATGAAACTGTGGACGAGCTGCTTGACGAGGCTGTGGAGCTTGCGAAAAACAGTGATGTTGCTGTTATATTTGCAGGTCTGCCTGAAAGCTTTGAGTCCGAGGGCTTTGACAGAAAGCATATGAGAATGCCTGACTGTCAGCTCAAACTCATTGACGAAGTCGCAAAGGTAAACAAGAACGTTGTTGTCGTTCTTCACAACGGCTCGGCTGTGGAAATGCCTTTTGCAGACAAGGTAAAGGGTATACTTGAAATGTATCTCGGCGGTCAGAATGTGGGCACAGCTGAAACTGCTCTGCTCTTTGGCGACGCAAACCCAAGCGGTAAGCTGGCTGAAACATTCCCTGTCAAGCTTTCACACAATCCGTCTTATCTTAATTTCCCGGGAAATATGGACAATGTAAACTATGCTGAGGGAATTTTTGTGGGCTACAGATACTATGATGAAAAGGGTATCGAGCCGCTGTTCCCATTCGGTCATGGACTTTCATATACCAAATTTGAATACAGCAACCTGACTGTTTCCGAAAACGAGATAACAGATGACAAGACGCTCACTGTTATGGTAGACGTTACCAACACAGGGGACAGAGACGGCATGGAAGTCGTTCAGCTTTATGTTTCAGACAAGAAAAGCTCAGTCCGCAGACCTGTTCGTGAGCTTAAAGGCTTTGAAAAGCTGTCGCTCAAAGCAGGCGAAACAAAGAAAGCGGTATTCCACCTTGACAAGCGTTCATTCGCATATTATGAGCCTGATATCCACGATTGGTTCGTTGAATACGGCGAGTTCGGCATAGAGGTTGGCTCTTCCTCAAGAGATATCAGACTGACAACGTCTGTATATGTATCCTCTGACACAAAGCTCCCTGTTCACTTCACTCTTAACACCACTTGCGGCGAGATAAATTCTATCCCTGAGGGCAGGGCTATGTTTGAGTCTATCTTCGGACAGATCGACTGTGGTTTCGGCGACACTGCGTCTGATGATATGGGGGCTGCGGCAAAGGAAATGCAGGAATCCATGCTCAGAGATATGCCGCTTAGAACAATGGTCACGTTCACAAATATCCCTGATATTACAAGAGCAAAGATATCAGAAATGGTAGAGAACCTTAACCAAATGCTTGCAGAAAAATAATCTCATATGGACAGCAAGTCAGACAAAATAAAAGAAACGCCGTCCACGGAAGAGGGCGTTTCAAAAGTCAGAACAGGCAAAATAAAGATCATACTCGGCGGACTTGTGGTGGCTGTAGCAGTTACTGCGGCTGCCGCTGCTGCTGTTGTGAATACTCCGCAGCATGATGATGTTGTCATACTCACACCGACGGCTGACAGTTCTCAAGCTGAAACTGTGCAGTCAGGCGGTACGGCTAGGGTAACGTCTTTAAGGACAACAAAAGTTCAGACCACTTCGTCCGCAAGGAAAACCACCACCAAAAAGACTACCACGCTCACTGCGACCAGCACCACCGCTGAAACGACCACATCAGAAGAATTCGATTTTCCTGCTGACATAAACAGAGCAGACAAAGAGATGCTCATGGCGGTCAATGGTATCGGAGAGGTAACGGCTGACAGGATAATCGCATATCGTGACAGCGTGGGAGTTATATGGAACATGGATATGCTCCTTGAGGTAAACGGCATAGGCAGCTCAACTCTGGAACTGCTGAAAGGCTACTTTTATGTTGACGGCAGCGACTATCGTGATATTCCGCAGGAAACTGAGAGCACAGACACCGTGGTCACATCTGCCGAACCCGTACAGACCACCAAGGTCACTACTACAAGGACGACCACACGGCGGACTACCACAACAAGGGCTGTTACCACCACGACCACTACTCAGACAACTACCACCGCTCAGCGTACCAGGCAGAAAGTGAACATCAACACTGCCTCTGCTGAGGAGATAGCGAACAAACTGCTTATCGACATTGACAAGGCTAATGCTGTTGTTGAACTCCGTGAGCTTATATCCTATTTTGAAAGCCCGAACGAACTGCTTTTGTGCGAGGGCTTTACGGAAAAGCTTGTTTCTGAGCTGTGGGATTATATCGAAATATGATCTTAGGGGCATCGCCGCATGATAAAATGCGGTGCTGCTCTTTTATTTATATATAATACTTGAAATTTGCGGGATAATATAGTATAATTATTTTATATGTTGTTTATCAATAGGAAAACTCAGGCAGAAGGAATGGTGATAGTATGAAAAAAGGAGTTATCTCTGTGAACACGAATGCAGAGAAAACTATTATCGCAATGACGATATCTGTGGTTCTTGCCATTATTTTTGACGGCAAAAGGAAAAAGCCTTCAAAGCGTAAAAGCTTTACCCAGCGTGTGTCAAAGCATTATAAGACTATCGACAATATCATGCTTATGACTGTGGCGAAGGACGTTAAGAAAAATGAGCAGGAACGTGCGGCTCTTAAAAAGAAAAATTCATACAAGACCAAGCTCCGTGACCTTGAGATACAAGACGCTGAGTTTATTGAACTGTAGGTGATAGCATGACGGAATATTTCAAGCGTTACCGCAGCTTTGTTGCCGCCTGTCTTGAGGACAAGGACTGCGACTTTGAAAAGCTGCTGGATTACCACAGAGAGCACATCGCTTTTTTTCAGCATGAGCGGCTGATACATCTTATTGTGACTGTGCTTTTCGCACTCTGCACCGTTATGACATTCATTGCCATTGCAGTTTGGCAGGTCATGATACTTATCCCTCTTGCCGTTGCACTTCTCGTTCTGTTAGTGCCTTACATAAAGCACTATTATTTCCTTGAAAATCAGACACAGCTGCTTTATAAGGACTATGACAAGATATACAGACGAGTACATAATTTTGGACTTGATAACGAGAAAGGCGTGAAATAATGGAGTATACAAAATACACCAAGGAACAGTGGAAAGGCAGTGTCATGACCTCTCCCCTGCCGCCTACTCTTGTTACCTGCGGCACGGTGGAAAAGCCAAACGTGTTCACCGTTGCGTGGACCGGTATCCTTTGCACCCAGCCGCCTGTGACCTACATTTCAGTCAGACCTGAGAGGTATTCCCACGAGCTTATCACTCAAAGCGGTGAGTTCGTTATCAACCTGCCAACAAGAGAGCTTGTAAAAGCCGTTGACTGGTGCGGAGTGAAAACCGGCAGAAAGGTAGACAAGTTCAAGGAAATGCACCTAACGGCAGAACCTTCGGCAAAGGTATCGGCACCTTTGCTTGCTCAGTCGCCTGTAAATATCGAGTGCAAAGTCAGAGAGGTGGTCAGCCTTGGAACGCATGATATGTTCATTGCGGACATTGTGGGGCTTGACGTTGCAAAGGAACTTCTCGATGAAAAGGGCAAGCTTTGTCTTGATAAGGCGGGACTTCTTGCATACGCTCACGGAGAGTATTACGGACTGGGCAAAAAGCTTGGCACGTTCGGCTACTCGGTGAAGAAAAAGAAAAACAACAAAAATATCAGAAAAGGAAAATAGAGTTATGAAAAAAATTCTCACGGCTGCACTTGCTTTGGCTGTATGTTACAGGCTCAGACCTGTTAAAGCATACGCATGGAGCGGCACTACTCACGAGGACATTGTGAAAAAATCACTTGCACTTCTTGAAAAGGAAAAGAAACAAAAGCAGGCGACTTTCTATAAAGACTATCACAGCGAGATACTTAAAGGCTGCACACAGCCTGACGAGGAAAACGATATGGACAAGGGTCACGGAAAGCATTACTATTCCTGCGTCAATCCAAAGGGCAAGGAGCTGCCTGAAACTAACGGCTATTACCGCAACCGTTTCGGCGACTTGGCAGTAAGTGCAAGGACCTGTCTTGAAGAAAACTATACAGCTGCGGTATCTCTTTACAAGAGCGGCGATATAAAAAACGCAATGCGTGTTCTCGGCAGAGCCGCACACTTTGTTTCTGACATGGGCTGCACCGTTCACGTTGCTAACATGAAATATCAGGACAAGGCAAACAACGTGCATTACGCCTTTGAAAAGCACGTTTCCACCACCTGCACAAAGCACACTGCAAACAGTTTTGACAAGCGTCTGCTGAAATATTACGGCAAGGATAACTTCGGCGAGGCTGCTAACAAGCTTGTAAAATATGCAGGCAAGTTCGTTGACACCATTTCTCATCTTGACCCAAGGGCGTTTGATGACGTTGCAAAGAACACTTTGCCTGTTACACAGCAGAATGTCACCGCACTTCTTCTGAAATTCTATGATGACTGCACCGCTGACGCTGGCAATTACATACTTGACGGCAAGGCTTACACTTTCAAAAACGAGATATCGGGACTTATCCTCACTGTTACTCCTAAGGGATTGCAGCTTGAAAAGCCTGACAAGGAGCTTGAGCAAAAGCTTACGGTCTGTCTTACTGAGGACGGCACTTTCGGCTTGAAGATAAGCGACGGCGGCTATGTGAACGCCTCCTGCAAGGGATATGACTATCTGAAGATAGACGGCAAGCCTGTTCAGTTCAGGGTAACTGCACTGGGAAAAAGACGTTTCAGGATATCCACTGAGTCCACAGACTATGTAAAGGTGCTTGCAAACTCAAAGGGCGGAAAGCTCTCATTTGCAGACCTGGAGCCTGAAAACTCCGCACAGGTATGGATACTCAACTGACAAAACACTAACACAAAAGGCAGACACAAGAGCGTGTCTGCCTTTTTTTACTGCAAATTATGTTTGCGTGTTATTATAAAGTTAGTCAGCAGGAAATATGCCAGAATGTATGCGAACTGATACAATGTCATGAACACAAGTCTTAGATTGAATGCTGTTTCGGTAACAGGCAAACGTGACGCTGGCATAAAGATCATATTCCACAGGGAAAGGTCACCTGCAAAATTGCTTATCATTGATGATAACATATTGCAAGCAAAGATAATTGCAAAGCCTGCAAGAACTTTGTGCTTAAAACAGTTTGAAAGTGAGATAACGAAATATAAGAATATCTGCAAGCCCGCAAACAATGCCAAAGTATACAGGCATATAAGAAACGAAGTGAGCGGCTCTTCAACAAAGCCGTTGCCCAAGGTGTTTATAAAATCTCCCACTGAATCAAGATACTCTGTCGGATTGATAAGCAAAAGCGAAAGCACAAAAACGATCATGCTCGCCGCCGACCATATAACAGAAGAGATGAACTTTGTGAAAATGTGATAATATGGCTTGACAGGTATTGTAAGCATAAGATAGCCCTCGTCAGTGAAAAGGGTCTTGTGAAAGTTGGTCAGCGATATGGTAAAGCCCACAGTGAACAATGCCCCCACGGCAATACCATAGGCAATGCTCACAACAATGAATATCATCAGAAAATTAGGGCTTTTTACGCTCTCACCGTAACGGAGCATCAGAGAAAATATCAGTGCAACTATCATATATCCCACCACAAGAGGGAAAAACTTTCTTGCCGAGCGTTTAAGCTCATATTTCAAAAGCTTGCCTAACATCTGTACACCTCCCTGAAAAGCTGGTCTACAGACTTGCCCGTTTCTGCGTGAATAGCGTCAACAGACTTGTGCAGCCTTAGCATACCGTTCTGTATCATGACCACATCGTCAAGAACAGGCTCGATATCCGCAATAAGGTGAGTGGAAATTACCACTGCCGCACGCTCGTTGTAATTTGAGATTATAGTATTGAGAATATAATCCCTCGCCGCAGGGTCAACGCCTGCGATAGGCTCGTCAAGCAGATATACGTCCGCCTCACGGCTCATAACAAGGCAAAGCTGTACCTTTTCTTTTGTGCCCTTTGACATTGTTTTGAACTTTGACGCAGGGTTTATCCCAAGCCTGTTCATCATGTCCTGAGCCTTTGCTATATTGAAATTGCTGTAAAAATCCTGAAAGAACCTTAGCATTTCATTGACCTTCATATCATCAGGTATGAAATTTCTATCAGGCAAATATGATACCACTTTTTTTGTTTCCACACCAATAGGCATTCCACATATAAGAACATCACCCGAAGTTGGCTTTATAAGTCCGCAGCAAAGCTTTATAAAAGTTGTCTTTCCGCTGCCATTCGGCCCTAGCAGACCGATTATTTTTCCCCTCTCCAGTCCCAGATCTAGGTTGCTGAGAGCTGTAAAGCTGCCATACTGCTTTGTTAGCCCATATGTCTGCAAAACAGTTTCCATATTATCTCCTCCCGTTTTGTAGCAAAAAGCAGCAAGACCTGATATGCCTTGCTGCCGCATTATTATCTTTCTTCGCAAATAAGCTTGATCGCAGTTCTTTCCTCACCGTCGATCACAACGCTTGCAAACGCAGGGATACAAATAAGATCAATGCCAAGCGGTGCAAGATAGCCTCTTGCTATCGCTATCGCCTTTATTGCTTGGTTAGCAGCCCCTGCACCAACAGCCTGAACCTCAACCGCACCGCTGTCACGGATAACACCTGAAACAGCACCGGCCACGGAATTTGGGACAGATCTTGAAGAAACCTTGAGAACTTCCACTATAATACCTCCATCAGTAAATCCGAAGATTTACCCCACTTATTCTACAACTTTCATTATACTACATATGCGATAAATTTTCAAGCTTTATTAATATTTTTCGTTATTATCGCTTAATAACACGCTGTATATTTGTTGCTTTTCCCGATTTTTCATCAAAAGCGACCACCACTCCGTTAAGGAAACAGTCATTTGTGCTTTCGGAGAACTTCACAGGCGTGCGGTATTTGAATTTATTTATAACGATATCGCTGTCAACGCCCAGCACAGAAAGCTCAGGACCTGTCATTCCGACGTCGGTTATATATGCAGTATGACCGCCTAAGATAGCCTCGTCCGCAGTCTGAACGTGTGTATGCGTACCAAGCACGGCGGTGCAGCGGTTTTGCAGATAAAAGCCCATAGCCTTTTTCTCGGAAGTCGCCTCAGCGTGAAAATCAACGATTATGTTAGGAGTATCTATACTTTCCAGCAGCTTATCCGCATAGTTGAAAGGATTTTCCACAGCCTCCATATACATTGTTCCCATAAGATTGACCACTGCAATTTTATACGGACACATATCGACATAAGTAACTCCGTGACCCATAACGCCTTCAGGGTAATTGGCTGGTCTTAAAAGCTGCTCACTGGTATCATAAAGATCCTCAGCCTCACGGCGTCTGAACGAGTGATTGCCCGTTGTAACAACGTCAGCACCCATATTTAGCAGCTGTCTGTAAGACTGTGGCGTGATACCGTTGCCCTGAGCGGAATTTTCTCCGTTGACGACCGTCACATCTATATCATATTCACGCTTTAGCTTATACATTCGGCTTTCGAGAAAATCGCAGCCGCTTTGTCCCACAACATCGCCGATAAAAAGTAAATTCATTTGTTATCTCCATTCTATACTGCTTTTTACAGTTTTAATGCGATACCGCACAAATCAATGCGGCGTTGTTTTTATTATACACTACCTTTGCAGTAAAATCAAGCAGATAACAAAAAAATCAGACGCTCATCACGTCTGATCTTTTTATTAATTATCGTCGATAGAAATATTGTCAACTACCTCAGGAGTATCCTGAACGTCAACCGTATCATCGCCCATGAACTCGCTCTCTGTAAGCTCGCCCGTCATAAGCTTTTCAAAAGTTGCACCGTCAACCTTTTCATACTTCATAAGGTACTTTGCGACAACATGGAGCTTATCCATATGTTCGCTGAGTATCTTTTCAGCGTCTGTGAACGCACTTTCAACAAGAGCTCTTATCTCGTTGTCTATCTCAGCTGCAACGTTGTCGGAGTAGCTTGGAGTATTTGTATAATCTCTGCCGAGGAACACTTCATGCTCGCCTTGACCATAAACAACAGGTCCGAGATTATCGCTGAAACCATAGCGTGTTACCATGTTTCTTGCTGTTGAAGTAGCTCTTTCAAGGTCGTTTGACGCACCTGTTGAGATATCGTCAAGAATGAGCTTTTCTGCCACACGGCCGCCGAGAAGTACCACGATGTTGTCATACATCTCGTTCTTGCTAACATATGACTTATCCTTCACAGGAAGGCTCATTGTAAATCCGCCTGCCTGACCTCTTGGTATGATAGATACCTGATGAACTTTATCCTGTGTCTTGCTATAGTATGTGCAGAGTGCATGACCGCCCTCGTGATAAGCTGTGAGCCTCTTTTCGTCCTCAGTGATGACCTTAGACTTCTTTTCAGGACCTGCAACTACCTTGATAGACGCCTCTTCCAGTTCGTCCTTTGTGATAGCCTTTTTGTTCTTTCTTGCCGCAAGGAGAGATGCCTCGTTTACGAGGTTCTCAAGGTCAGCACCTGTAAAGCCAACTGTTGACTTAGCGATAGTTCCAAGGTCAACATCAGGAGCAAGCGGTTTGTTCCTTGTATGGACTTTCAGGATAGCCTCTCTGCCCTTTACGTCAGGGTAGCCAACAAGTATCTGTCTGTCAAATCTGCCCGGACGGAGAAGAGCCGGATCAAGTATATCACGTCTGTTTGTGGCAGCCATAACGATAACAGAATCGTTATCCTCAAAGCCGTCCATTTCAACAAGCAGCTGGTTCAGTGTCTGCTCACGCTCGTCATGACCGCCGCCAAGACCTGCACCTCTCTGTCTGCCCACTGCGTCTATCTCATCGATAAAGATGATAGCAGGAGCATTTTTCTTAGCCTGCTCGAAAAGATCTCTTACTCTTGACGCACCGACGCCCACGAACATCTCAACGAAGTCAGAACCTGAGATTGAGAAGAACGGAACGTTCGCCTCGCCTGCAACTGCTCGTGCAAGGAGAGTTTTACCTGTACCCGGAGGGCCGAGGAGCAGAACTCCTTTCGGTATTCTCGCACCTATCTCGGTGTATTTCTTATTATCACGCAGGAAGTCAACGATCTCTTTAAGTTCTTCCTTTTCCTCGTCAGCACCCGCCACATCGTCAAATGTAGCTTTCTTGCTGCTAGGTGCCATTTTCGCATTTGTCTTGCCGAAAGATGACATCTTTCCGCCGCCTGCACTCTTCATCATGAATACAAAGAAGAATATCATAACGCCAAGCATAAGCAGCGTCGGTATCAGATTGAGCCAAAAGCTGTTATCCGATATCGGTATGAGATTGTATTGCAGCGGATCGTCAGGGTTCGCTGCGTTGTATTTCTTGCGGTAGTTCTCAGCGTCCTCGCCGCCAAGGACTTCATTTGCAAACAGTGAAACGTTAGGAACGGTATAGCTATATACCTTTTCCTCGCCTTTTAGCTTATATTTAAGCTGTCCTGAACCCAGATCAAGTTCAAACTGAGATACATTCAGGCTGTCAAACTGTTCCATTATTTCTGAGTATTTTTTGTCAGATGATTTCGTGCTCATGCTTGTGAGCATATAGACCAATCCGCAGATTATGGCAACTGACACCAGCAGATAGATCAGAAGGGTCTTTCCGTTATTATTGTTTTTCAATCGATCACAACCTTTTGTTCTATATTATATTTGACTCCTCATTCGGAAACTATACCGATAAAAGGAAGATTTCTGTATCTCTCGTCATAATCAAGACCGCAGCCAACAACAAACTTATCCTCAATCTCATAGCACTTGAAATCAGGTGTTATATCTGCCACACGTCTTGACGGCTTATCGAGCATTACAGCTATCTTAACGCTCGGTGCACCCATTGACGCAAACTTCTTTTTAAGCTCGCAAAGAGTTCTTCCTGTGTCAAGGATATCCTCCACCAGCAGAACGTCCCACTCTCTCAGGTCAAGCCCCATGAAATCATGGTCGCCTGAAATGGAAACATTTCCTGTTGAGCTTGTTCCCACATAGCTCTTAGCTGTTATGAAAGCTATCTGCATATCATTGTCGATACGTCTTACAAGGTCAGCCGCAAACACGAACGCACCCTTGAGGACGCACACAACAAGAAGTTTTCTTCCCTTATAAGCCTCAGTTATCTCAGCACCAAGTTTTTTAACTGACGCTGCAAGTTCCTCTTCTGAATAAAGAACCGATATATTGCTCATTAACTAACAACCTTTCTGATTATATATTATCAATGTGACAGAAAAGTGAAAAATACAAAATCATACGAAAAAAAACACTCCGCCTTGCAAGAATATGTACATCACTTTATGGTAAAAGCAAGTATTTTTACAGTTTCAGGGTCTATCTTCACCCTTTCAGCTGCACCGCTGCCCTCAACGAAAACAACTCCCTCGCTGTCTTTGAGTATCACCGCACTGCTCCTGTCCTCAAGTCTGAAAGACTTATTCACAAGCTTTCTCACATCGCTGTCGAAATCTCTGTTCACAAGGCGTATCTTCTCGCCCTCTTTTCGATTTTCAACAACAATTTCACCCTTTATTTTATCATAATCTAAACAGCAATTTGCAAACTTTTTATGAACATTTGCGATTCTTCCGTCAAAAGGATAGATTTTGAAGTCTATCTCCTTATCGCCGAACTGATAAACGCCCTCGCCGCTTATCTTAACGCTCCTGAACTCTCCGCCCTCGAGCATTTCTCCCTTTGCAAAGCTGAGCACGCCTTTTGAGCAGACCGCAAAAACTCCGCCCTTGATGTTCGCCTTGCCAACGTCAAGTATCAGTCTGTCGATATCCTCTATGCTGTCATGACTGACGGTCAGACCCTCTTTTTCAATAATGTGCATTATTGCACGACGGCGTACACTTTCGTGGAGCTGCCTGAGATAAAGTGCGTCATAGCCTTTTGACAGAACTGACCTTTCAAAAGCCTCGTTGCCCTGACTTTCAAGATAGTCGCTGTCCGTTCTGAGCCTGTCAGCGGTCATGGAATATGAACCGAAAAGCGAGGTGTTAAGTTCTGCCAGTCTTGGCACAACAAGGTGGCGTATCTTGTTTCGGGTGTAATCGTCAGTAAGATTTGTGGAATCGGTGACAAAATCCTGTCCCTTTTCTCTGAGAAACTCCTCTATCTCCTGTCGTGTGCAGTTTATAAGCGGTCTTATAATGTTTCCTCTCACAGGCGGTATTCCGCAAAGACCTTTTAGTCCCGTGCCTCTTGCAAGGTTGAATATGGCAGTTTCAAAGCAGTCCGAAAGGCTGTGAGCCGTGCATATCTTATCTGCCCCAACGCTGTCAAAAAAATCATACCTGAGCTTTCGTGCACCCTCTTCGGTAGAAACAGAATGTTCCTTGCAGTAGCCCACGACGTCGGCATGAAATACCGTCAGCTCAACGCCAAGTTTTTCACAAAGTTTTTCGCAGAACCTTTCGTCCCTGTCACTTTCCTCACCACGGAGGTGGTGGTTCACATGGCAGGCACACACATGATAGCCCAGTTCATATAAACACAAAAGGAGCGTAACGCTGTCAGCTCCTCCTGAAAGGCACACCAACAAGCGTTCGCTCTTATTTGCCATATTAAATTTCTCTATTGTAGAAGATACCTTTTTAAGAAAATTATTCATCATCTCTCCTGAAATCAAGACCTCTGAACAGCGTATATTCGCCTATCCAGCCAAGCTGCACCTTATCAGTCTGTCCGTGACGGTTCTTCGCCACGATACATTCTGCCACCGACTTATCGCCCTCGTCGCTGTAATATGCGTCACGATAGAGGAACATAATGATATCTGCATCCTGCTCGATAGAACCTGATTCACGCAGGTCTGAAAGGATAGGTCTTTTATCATCACGCTTTTCTGAGCTACGGGAAAGCTGTGAAAGTGCGATAACAGGCACATTCAGCTCCTTAGCCATAAGTTTCAGAGAACGTGTTATTTCAGACACCGCCTCAACACGGCTCGCATTTTTGTTTGCTGACTGCATGAGCTGTATGTAGTCGATGACCACAAGTCCCAAATTTCTCATTCGTCTGAGCTTTGCTTTCATCTGCGGCACTGTACAGCCTGCACCGTCGTCAAAATATATAGGCAGCTGTGACAGCGTATCCGCCGCACCCGCTATTTTCTCCCAATCCGCAGGTTCTAGATTGCCCGACCTCAGCAGCGTATTGTTTACCAAAGCCTCTGACGCCAGCATACGGGACACCAGCTGCTCCTTGCCCATTTCGAGAGAGAATATTACCACGTCACGCTTTGTCGCCTTGCAGGTATTCACCGCAATGTTCAGTGCAAACGCAGATTTTCCCATTGCAGGACGTGCGGCGATTATGATAAGGTCAGTTCTGTTAAGACCTGTGGTGATAGCGTCAAGCTGACCAAAACCGGTCTTTGCACCAAGGTGTTCGCTTGCCTCAGGGCCTGATATCTCCTGCAAATGCTCAAAGGTATCAACGATAACGTCGCTTATTCGGGTAAGACCCTGAACATCTCTGCCCTGTCTTATCTCAAAGATAGCCTGCTCAGCGGCGTCCAACTGCGTCTGAGAATCCTCGCCGCCGTCATAAGCCTTTTCAAGTATCTGATTTGCTGCATTGATAAGCGACCTTACCCTTGCCTTTTCTTCGATTATCTTGCAGTAATTCTCAATGTTCGCCGTTGACGGAACCATCTCCATTATTCCCATGAGATAGTTCTTCGCCATTGCCGAGGTCTCAAAAATGCCCGTTGTAACAGACTCGTTGATAACTGTTATAACGTCCTCTTTGTTGCCCGTGGTGAACATTCTGACGATTATGGAAAACAGCTGCTGATGCTGCGGACGGTAAAAGCTTTCAGGCTTTAAAAGCTCGATGACCTTCGGCAATACCGACGGGTCACGGAGCACGCCGCCCAATACAGCCTCTTCAGCCTCCTGAGAAAATGGCAGTTCCCTGCCCAGCACCGAGCCAGTTGAAAGTCCACGGAAATTATCAGCCATGATTACTCCTCAACGACCTTTATCTTTATGCTGCATGATACGCCGTGTGTGAGCTTTATCTGTGCTGTATAGTCGCCAAAAGCCTTTATCTCGGCTGTGAGATTTATCTTTTTCTTTTCAACATTTACGCCGTACTGAGCCTTGAGGCAGTCAGCGATGATATTTGCTGTCACCGCACCGAAGAGCTTTCCGCCCTGACCTGCCTTAGCCTTTACTACGACTTCCTTATCCTTTATCTTATCTGAGATAGCCTGATTGTCAGCTGTTTCAACGTCTATCTTATGCTGTGCTGACGCCTTTTTGCCTGCGAGGTCGTTAAGGTTCTTGGCTGTTGCCTCGAGGGCAAGTCCCTTGCCGATAAGGAAATTTCTTGCATATCCGTCTGCAACGTTGATGATATCTCCCTGCTTGCCTGAACCCTTTACATCTTTTAACAAAATAACTTTCATATTATTCACTCTGCCTTTCTTTTTTTATTCCTGCGAATTATTCTCCCAGTATTCGTCAATGGCGTCTGCAAGGCGTTTTCTTGCCTCGTTCATTGAACAGTTGAGCTGAGTTGCAGCCATAGTCAAATGACCGCCGCCTCCCAGTGACTCCATGACCACCTGCACGTTACAAGCACCCATACTTCGTGCAGAAATATTTATGACACCGTTCGTTTCATAAATAACGAACGACGCTTTTACGCCTGTTATACCAAGCAGCTCGTCCGCCGCCTGTGACGCAGCTATCCTTATGTCAGAGAAACTCTCCTCGGTATAAGCCACTGCACACCCCTTATAGAGATGAGCACTGTTGATAAGAGAGGATTTCTGATGATAGGTCTCGATAGAATTTGCGAAAAGCTTTTTGACAGCTATAGTGTCCGCACCCTTTTTCTTCAGGAACGCTGCTGCCTCGAATGTGCTTACGCCTGTTTTCATGATAAAATTCTTTGTGTCTAGCATTATTCCCGAAAGCAACGCCTCAGCCGCATGGACTGTGATGTTGGAATCCTCGCCGAAATACTCAATAAGAGCGGTCACAAGCTCGCAGGCTGACGACGCATTCGGCTCTAAGAAAGACATGATAGTCGGCTCGATACCGTTGACCATTCTTCTGTGGTGGTCGATAACAACAACGTTTTTAGCCCTTGCAAGCATTTCCTTTGATTCGACAAGTGCAGGGTTGTGAGTATCCGTTACCACAAGAAGAGTATTATCATCAAGTCTTTCAAGACCCTCCTGAGGGGTTATGTAATAATGCTCCGACTCATTTTCGTTTATGTAATTTATAAGCGTTTTTGAGAGATTCTGCTCAGGGTCAACGACTACATAAGCCTCCCTGACCATATTTCTGATAGCACAGCAGAAACCTGTTGCTGAACCTACGCTGTCAAGGTCGCCGAATCTGTGACCCATTATGAGCACCTTATCGTGGTTGCAAATAAGCTCAAGCATAGCCTTTGCCACCATACGGATACGGGTCTTGTTATTTTTGTCGGGAGCAGATGAGATCCCGCCGAAGAATTTGAACTCGCCGTCCTCCTTGACTGCCGCCTGATCTCCGCCTCGTCCAAGGCACATTTCAAGAGCCTGCTTTGCAAACTTCTCGCTTTCCGCAAGGTTCGCACCGTCCCTGCCCACACCTATGGACAACGTAAGGTTTGAACGCTCGCCGACAGCAATTTTTCTAGCCTGTTCAAGTATCTTAAACCGCTGCTCTATAATAGGTGCAAGGTGACGTTCCTCCATATAAACATAGAACTTGTCGCTTGCTACCTTTTTTGATACCGCAGTGGTATTCTCCAAAAATTCCTCAATAAGCTTTTCTATCTCAACAACAACGTGAGCCTTTTCACTCTCTCTGATATTTGACATAAGCTCGTCAAAGTTATCTATAGTTATGATTATTACCGCCTTGTGGGACATTCTGAACTCATATTCAAGCTCTACATAATCGGTAACGTCATTGAAATAGACCATTGAAAGCTCACCGTTCACATCGGTGTGTATAGCCTTCGCCTTATAAAAATGGGCGTTTATGCACACAAGATCGCCGTCAGAGGAATATATCTTGTCCATATCAATGTTCATAAGCTCAGTGAGGTCAATGCCGTAAGCCTCTTCCTCAGAGTAGACCTGTCTGCCGAAAAGCCTGTTATACCACACGATTATATTTTCACTGTCGATTATTATAGCAGGAGCAGGAAAATTAAGGAGCGAATCCCTCTCCGTCTTTGAGATCATTGTGGAAAGCTTTGCCACATACTTTCGTGTATGGTTATGGAAAACCACTTCCTCCAACACCCACAGCACAGCCGCCGCCACAGATACCATGATAAGCACACTGCCCGACTCTCTGTGAGAAGGCGTAGAATGCAGCATAAACGCACCTATAAGCGATGAAAGCATGGTCACGCACACCGTTATTCTTATTATGATCTGTAATCCGTTGTTACTTTTCATTTCCAAGCTCCTGAATTTCTATAAACAGCCGCACTGTTGTCAGGCGGTCATAATTCCATTATGATAGGCAGTATCATAGGACTTCTCTTTGTCTTTGTAAAAATAAAATCCGAAAGATTATCTTTCATTCTGCCCTTTATGGTATTCCAATCCTTCATATTCCTGTCGAGGCAATCCTGAAGTGTTTCAGTGAGAAGTTTCTGAGCCTCAGTCATAAGCTCTTCGCTCTCTCTTACATACACAAAGCCTCTTGATACCACGTCAGGTCCTGCAAGTATATCTCCCGACGCTCTGTCGATAGTCGCAACTGCGATTATCAGACCGTCCTGAGCAAGATGCTTTCTGTCACGAAGAACTATCGCACCCACATCGCCTACTCCAAGACCGTCCACAAGGACCTTGCCCGCAGGCACTTGTCCTGTTATCTTCATGTCAACGCCGTCTGTTTCGATAACGTTGCCTATATCCGCAATGATTATATTGCTCTCAGGGATACCAACAGAAAGTGCCGTATCTCTGTGTTTCATAAGATGCTTATACTCACCGTGGACAGGGATAAAGAACTTTGGCTTTGTGATAGAAAGCAACAATTTCTGCTCTTCCTGACAAGCGTGTCCCGAAACGTGCACCTCATACATAGACTCATATATTACCTCAGCACCCAATCTCATAAGGTCATTTACTACCTTTGTGACATACTTCTCATTTCCCGGGATAGGGTTTGCGGAGATTATGATAAAGTCCATAGGCGTTATGGTAACGTTTCTGTGCTCGTTTGCCGACATTCTTGTAAGTGCCGACATAGGTTCGCCCTGACTTCCTGTTGTGACGATGACCATTTTCTCAGGTGCATATCTTGATATAGTATCGATATCCACAAGCACGCCGTCCGGCACTTTAAGATATCCAAGTTCAATGCCCTTTGAGATAACGTTCACCATGCTCCTGCCTGACACAGCGACCTTTCTGCCGTGTGTGACAGCATTATTTATTATCTGCTGCACTCTATGGACGTTCGACGCAAAGGTAGCAATGATTATCCTTTTGCCCTCTGCCTTATTGAAGAGCTTTACAAAGCTTTCACCCACCTTGCGTTCGCTCATTGTGTAGCCGGGTCTTTCAGCGTTGGTGGAATCTGCCATAAGAGCAAGTACGCCCTTATTTCCAAGTTCAGCAAATCTCGGCAGGTCGATTATACCGCCCTCGATAGGTGTATAGTCCACCTTGAAGTCACCAGTATGGATAAGCACACCTGCCGGCGTATGGATAGCCATTCCCACAGCGTCAGGGATAGAGTGGTTCACTCTGATAAACTCCACCGCCATACAGCCAAGCTTTACAGTCTGTCTTGGTGTGACAACATTGAGCTTTACTGAGCCGAGAAGTCCATGCTCCTTGAGCTTGCCCTCCACAAGACCCAGCGTCAGCCTTGTGCCGTAAACAGGCACGTTGAATTTCTTGAGAAAATAAGGCAGTCCGCCGATATGGTCCTCATGACCATGGGTGAGGACAACGCCTCTTAACTTATCCTGATTTTTTTCAACATATGAGAAATCAGGGATAACGATATCAACGCCCGGCATTTCACTGTCAGGAAAAGCCAATCCGCAGTCGATAACGAACATATCGTTTGAACACTCGATAACAGTGAAGTTCTTTCCTATCTCGTTAAGACCGCCCAATGGGATTATCTTCACAGGCGTTCTTCTCACAGGCTCTTTCACTCTGTTTGCCGCAGGTCTTGGACGTCTTTGGGAAGTATTCTGCGGTCTCCTCTGCTGGTTATCGTTTCTCGGCTGAAGAGTTCTTTTAACGCTTCCTGAGGTTCTCTGATTTTTTACACGATCAAGCTCTTTTGACGCCTGAGCCAGCGGTATCTCGCCGTTATTAGGCTTTTTTCTAAAAAAACGTTTTTGCGTAGGATTTTTTGCTGAATTGTTCTTTTCGTTCATAAAATAATGTACTTTGCTCTGCCGCACGCCGCTTTCAAAGGCACAAAACGCCGCAAAAAAGCAGCACAAACATACGGCAGAAGCAATTAACTCCTTCCTGCTGCATTTTATCATGCTGAAATAATATTCGATTTTTCCGTTAGAATCTATATATACAGCTGCGTTTGGGCTTAACAGTTGAACTCATTTAATGAGCTTAGCCTCAAAGAAAGACAGATTGGTGTGAAGAACGCAGTTTAAATACAGCGGCATGAACCGCCTTCGTCCGAACAAAAATATCTAATCATATTGTACTCCATTTTCGCACTAATGTCAATGGTATTATTTTACATATCATTACAGATACTCTTTATCTTTCTGCTTATATCCTCGCACACCGCTGCAGCCTGCTCACAGCTGACGCTTTCGGCAAATACTGTGATACCACGCTTGTCCCTGAGCGGTCTTATGACTGCGTGGGTGCTGCCCTTTGTTATCTCACCGTCTGATGAACAGCCAAGGCGTGAAAATATCTTCTCTCTGTTTTCACGGCTGACTGTTATGCCCACAAACCGGCTGGAGGTGAAAGCGTCAGGCACGCTGCTGAGAGCCTTTTGAAGAGATAACCTATTGTCTGAGAGATAAGCTGCGACAGCCGCCGCAAGATAAAGTCCGTCATAGACGAACATATTATGAGGCTGCACTGCCACATCTGCCCCAACGTCTGAGCTGTTTTTATATCTGTAAAGCCTGCCGCAGTGCCTTTCCGCAGCGGTATCGGCACTTGACGGAAAGCTTTCAGGCATTGCCACCGCAAGCCCCTTTTCAAAGCACACCCCCGCATACATTGCCGCAAGCTTTTCCCACATCACATAGCCTGTTTTTTCGCTGTAGGCTGACGCTTTTGTGCCGTCTGTGGAGAGGTTGAAAATGATACGCTCCCCGTCGATATCGTTCCTACCGTGAAAAAGTCTGTCTGCAAGCCTTGCCTTTTTCACATCATATGTGCGGATATCCACATTTACGCCTTTAAATCTGTCAGGGAGTATTTTTTCAAGCTCGGCTGCATATATCTCACCTACCGCAGAAAAATCGCTCACAAAGCCCATATCCGAAAGGCTCACCCTGCGAAAAGCTCGGTCGTCTATCATATTTTCCATATGGTCAAGGAGCTTTTCATCAGGGAGCATACCGCCTGCGGAGATAACTGCGGCATGACCTGAAAGGTTCGCACCTATGAGGATACCAAGTTCACAGCCGAACCTGTTCACAGCATATGAAAGTTCTGAAATGCCTGCTCTGCCAATGCTGCACACATTCACCCCAGCCTGACAAATTCCGCAGTCGAGAGCCTGTTTTAGCATAAGACTTTCGTCGGTGCCGTAGGCGGTAACTATGCTGCTGCCTGATTTTAAGGCACTTGCTACTCCAAGCCCGAAAAGCAGGGCTTTGTCAGCGGTAGCCTCGCCGCCCCACAAACTGCACTCGCCGTTTTCATCTATAACAAGGCGGCTGCCCCGTGAATTTCTTACGTTGTCATACAGTCTTGCTCCCTTGTCAACGGTCTTTCCCGACCATATGCCAACGCCTTTTTCAATGACAGCCTCACTGCCGATATGAGCCTTTTCGCCTATGACCGAATATGCACCGCACTTCACACCGCTGTCAAGCACCGCCCCACGGCACACTACTCCCCTGTCTATCTCGCAGCGTTCAGACACAACAGTTCCTACCCCCACATAGCCGTTCACCTTGCCGCCTTTCACAACTGCGTTATCGTCTATCACGCTGCCTCTTTCCACGACCGTTCCTGACATTATGGTGACGTTTTTTCCTATATAGACAGGTTCAGATATCACCGCACCGCTGAAATTACTGTCGGTGAGCCTTTTTGACATATTCTCGTCATACAGCATATGCATTTGGCAGTCAAGAAAAGCCTCAGCTGTCGTTATCCTTTTATAATAGCCCTTTCCGCTCACCAAAACAGCATCGCCGTTTTTCACAGCCTCAGGGATAATATCCCCTGTCATATCTGCGGCTTTTTCAAGATTAAAGCCTTCAAAAAGCTCTCTTTTAACTATATATATGCCTGACGGTGCGGTTTCAGTATCAAGATCATAAGTCAGAGCCGTGCAAAGGGTATCGTGCTTTGAATGTTCAGCCATAAGCTCGCCAATAGAGTGACCGCATAGCAGGTTACATTCAGCGACGAGCACCTCGTTTTCATCGTCCATTGCCGCTCTGACCGCCTGAGCAGTGGCAAGACCTGCGGTATTTACAATATGCAGTTTAATTTTGCCTGAGTATTTTTCATCAAGAAGTCTTTCCGTCTGCTCAGAGCCGTAGCCCACCGCCAACACGGCCTCATTAAAACCTGCTTTTTCAAGCATTTCAAGGGTATAGAGCAAAAGTTCTTTTCCGCACAGTCTTAAAAGTGCCGCAGGGCGTCTGTCAGTCATTGGCATAAGTCTTTCTCCACGTCCTCCGCATAAAACAACAGCTTTCATATATGTTCCTCCGTTCATAATATTTGATTTAATGTATTATTGGAAAACATACCCACTGTTATTCAAAGGGCTGTATCAAAAAATTACTCCTCCGCCCTTTTCAAGATAAAAAAAATATGCTATAATGTAGAGTACGCACAAAACAGATTCTTAACGGAGGTGTATATAATGGAGCAGTTTATGGCTCTTAAAAGAAAAGCACTTGAAAAATATTTTTCACGAATGAACGATCAGCAGCGTAAAGCTGTGTTTAAAATAAAAGGTCCTCTTCTTATACTGGCAGGAGCAGGCAGCGGCAAGACCACAGTTTTGGTAAACCGTATCGCAAACATGATATACTTTGGAAACGCATACAACACCGAGCAGACCTACGGCACGCCCTCAGAGCAGGACGTTCAGTTCCTAAAGGATTATATTGACGGCAAAACAAATGACGCCTCTACCCTTGCGGACATCGTGGCATATGACTGCATAAAACCGTGGAGCATACTTGCTATCACATTCACGAACAAGGCGGCAGGCGAACTTAAAGAACGTCTTGCAGGAATGTTGGGCGAGGCAGGTCAGGGCATAACAGCGGCGACTTTCCACTCTGCCTGTGCAAGGATACTCAGGCGTGAATGTGACAAACTGGGATTTTCAAGCAGTTTCACCATATATGATTCAGACGATTCGCAGAGGACTGTGAAAAGTATACTCCGTGAGCTTAACATATCCGAAAAGATGTTCCCGCCGAGGGCGATACTAAGCGAAATATCCCACGCAAAAGACCAGCTCCAAGAGCCTGACGAGTTCATCACCTCTGCGGCAGGAGATTACCGTGACCTCACCATAGGCAAGGTATACAAGCATTATCAGCAGAAACTCAAAGCCGCAAACGCCATGGACTTTGACGATATCATCTGCCACACGGTCAAGCTTTTTGAGCAGTTTCCTGACGTGCTCGACCACTATCAGAACTTGTATAAATACATAATGGTCGATGAGTATCAGGACACCAACAAGGCACAGTTCAGACTGGTATCACTGCTGTCCCAGAAATTCCACAATCTGTGCGTTGTAGGTGATGACGATCAGAGTATCTATAAGTTCCGTGGTGCGACAATAGAAAATATTCTTAACTTTGAGGAGCAGTTCGACTGCAACTCTGATACTGATGTCATAAAGCTTGAACAAAATTATCGTTCAACGCAGAATATCCTAAACTGTGCAAACCAGCTCATAAGCAACAATCAGGGCAGAAAGGGCAAAAATCTGTGGACTGCCTCAGGTGACGGAGAAAAGGTCACAGTCTACAAGGCGTCAAGCGAACGCAGCGAGGCAAAGTTTGTGGCTGACACCATTCTTGAGGACATAAACAAGGGCAGAAAATACAATGACCATGCTATACTCTACCGAATGAACGCACAGTCAAACGCATTAGAGCAGACGTTCATACAAAGCGGCATACCATATAAAATAATAGGCGGTCTGAAATTCTATGACAGAAAGGAAATAAAGGACATACTTGCTTATCTTTCTGTTATAAACAACCATTTCGACTTTCTCCGCCTGAGAAGGATAATCAATGAGCCTAAACGTGGTATCGGTGAGGCGACTGTCAACGCACTTGAACAGATAACCTCCGACCTTGGCGATTCTCCTATCCATATCATGCAGGAGGCTGATATGCTTGCACCGCTTGTAAAGCGTTCAAAACAGCTTATGCCTGTGGGCGATATGATCTCGGAGCTTACCGAGCTTTCTGACACGCTGCCACTTGGAGAACTTTTAGACAAGCTCCTTGATATGACAGGCTACAAGCGTTATCTTGAAATGCAGGGTGACGAGGGTCTGACACGCCTTGAAAACATCAACGAGCTTAAATCCACCATGTCAAGCTATGAGGAAAATGCAGACGAGCCGTCACTTTCTGGCTTTCTTGAGGAGATATCACTTTACACTGATGTTGATAATCTCGATTCCGACGCTGACTATGTAGTGCTCATGACGATGCACTCTGCAAAGGGTCTTGAATTCCCGATAGTTTTTGTGGTGGGCATGGAGGACAACATCTTCCCTTCATCAAGAAGTCTTGAATCGGAGGCTGACACAGAAGAGGAACGCAGACTTGCTTATGTTGCGGTGACACGAGCAAAGGAAAAGCTTTATCTCACCCACGCTGAAGAGCGTATGCTTTACGGACGCACCGACCGCAACAGGATATCACGCTTTATAAAGGAACTTCCTGCCGACTGTATCGAAAAGGAATCAGAAGAGGCAAAGCCGTCCGCTTATCTTAACGGCTACGAAAAGCCTCACAGCATGAGTTTACAGCAGCAGATCGCTCAGCGTAAAGCGGACAGGAGCAGCGTTACAGTGAACACCGAAATGTTTTCCGCCGGCGACAGAGTTATCCACAAGATATTCGGCGAGGGCACTGTTTTAAGCTCAAAGCCTATGGCTAACGACACCCTTGTGGAGATAGCCTTTGATAACCGTGGAACGAAAAAGATAATGGCAAATTACACCAAGATAAAGAAGATATAAAAAGATCCGCAGGGCAAATCAAAATGCTCTGCGGATCTTTTGCAATATAAAAGCCGTACACAATTAAGTGTACGGCATATTTTATGTAATATCAGATAACATCGTCTTCCTGATTAGGAATGTTAAGCTGTTTCTTAGGAACACGCTTAATAGGGTCATATACCCATTTCTTGCAGCTGTAATCAGCGTCTACCAGACCCTGCTTTTCACAGAGCACCTTGTTTCCTTCTCTTGATCTGTTGCCGAAAAGGCAGTAAGAACATGACGGTGAAATCCTGTTACCAAAATAGCTCTTCTTTGCCATGATTTATACAACTCCTTTAAGTAAGTTAATCTTTTCTCATTTGCTATTAATTATATCACACTGTTTTAGAAAATGCTAGTCTTTTCTTCAAAGTTAGTAATAAAATCATCATAATTAAGCAAAACGAGGGTACGAAATTGTTCACTTTGACGAATTTAACATTATTTGTAACAGCAGTCAATATCGAGTCGGGGATAAAGAAAGGATAGATAAAACGGCATATGATAGCGGACAGCAAGGCTGAGGTCAGACGTGAGATAAAAAACGGCACAAGGGAAAAATCCACACCCAGGGCGGCTATCTGTATCATCACGCACAGACCGCCGAATGAGCACACGGCGGCTATATACGGCAGCAGATAGAATGGACTGTCTGAAAGCTGAGTAAGGGAGGTTATTTCAAGACAGCTTTTCACAAGCACCAATCCGTTATCTGACATCGAGAACGTATTTTTCAAAAAGCTGAACGCTCCGCAGTATTCCAATGCGGACATGAATGCACCAAAAAAGACTATCATTACACATATGACAAAAAGCGACTTTCCTGCCGATATAACGCTGTCAGTGAACATTCTTCCGTCAAGTGTGAATTTTGGCTTGGAAGTTGTTTTGCACTCATTTATCCTTCTGCCCAAAACAAGTGCCGTGAGAAAATTCGCCGCAAGTATCGACACGAACACTGCAATGCCTGCCCCTGTGCAGCCGAAAACCGCAAGCCCTACCGTTCCCGAATAGAACGCAGGCCCTCCGCAGCAGCAAAAGCAGGACATTATCTTTGCCGTCCGCTGTGATATCCTCTTCTTTTCGCTCAGGTCTGAAAGCAGCTTTACGCCCACAGGATAGCCTGCGGTGTTTCCAAGAAGGAAAACAAAGAACAGCTCAGGTGGTATGCCCATTATAAATCTTGATATGGGATAAAAAGGCATCGAAACGCAGTAGTAAAGCCCGCTTGACACAAGTATCTGTGACAATGCCATAAAAATGAACAGCGACGGGATTATGACGTTCATGCAGCGGTCTACTGCCTCAGAGATGCCAAGCTTTACGCTCTCGCCGCCTGATATTGCGATAATGCAAAACCATATGACCACCCCTGTCACATTGTATATGCAAAGCTCCTTTGCCAGCCTTTTCAACATTTTTCATGACCTCCTTTTTCACTTTTCAAGTATATGTCAGTCTGTCCCATAATATAATTAGGCATAGGACAACATTGCATAACGAACGGAGGACGCAAAATGAAAAAGATACCATTTCTAAGCTTTTTCGGCATGACAAAAGAACTCACTGCACTGAGTTCCTACATAAGCATAACAGACGACAGATCTGCCATAATAGAAAACTGCAAGCAGATAATAGAATGCAGTGAGATAATGGCAAAGGTGCTCACAGGTTCTTTTGAGATAGAGATATGGGGCAGCGGTCTTACAATGTCCAACTTCTGCACCGACAGCGTTGAGATAAGAGGAAAAATAGAGTCGGTCAAGCTAGTGTCAAGAAAGATCAGGGAGAGAGAATAATGATTTTCGGTTATACAGATTATATCATCACAGGGGACAGCTTTACAAAGTTTTACCGCAGAGTGATGTCGGATAAGCTGCCTGTAAGAAAAATGTGCGAAAAGGGTGAAAAGCTTTCTCTTCGTATCCCTGCGGAACACTGCAAGGCTCTTGAAAAGCTATGCGGCGAGCTGGGGCTTGACTGCACGCCTGCAAAACGTCACGGCAGCTTTGTTCTTGCAAAGCGTTTTTTCGGCAGAGGCGGACTTGTTATCGGCACTGCTGCGGTAATGCTTTCCTGTGTTTATCTTTCAAACGTGGTGGTGCGTTTTGACATACTAAGCGATGACGAGAGCATCAGAAAAGGCATTATGTCGGTGCTGAAAGCCGAAGGTATCGAAACCGGGACTTATATTCCAAGCATTGACCTTATAGTCACAGAACGTGCCTTAAAGCAAAAGGTGGAGGGCATATCATGGGCAGGCATAACACGCAAGGGCAACACGCTGATAATAGACGTTATAGAAACTGAGGGTGACGCAAAGCGTGAATCCAACCGCTATCCCTCAAATCTTGTCGCTTGTGAGAACGGAGTAATAGAAAAAGTCGAGGTCTTTGACGGTCAGCTAAAAATACCTGTAGGCAGCGGCGTGACAAAAGGCGACATCGTTGTAGGCGGCGAGATAGTCATCTCGAAATCCAGCTGGGTGGACGGCAAGGAAAACATCGAAACAAAGACAAGCTATGCACGCTCAAAAGGCAGGATATTGGGCACTTTTGAACGCACTGTCACATTCACTCAGCCCTTTGAGGATACGACAGAAACAATGACCGGCAAAAACGATACAAAACGCTTTTTCACAGTGTTTGACGCAGATATTCCGCTTTTCATCTCAAAGCCTGAGGGCTACTGGAAAAATCAGCAGAGCTACACTCCCCTTTCGCTTTTCGGGCTTGAAATGCCTTTTGGCATCACCACCTGTGACCTTGAAGAATATAAATTCTCACAGACCACTCTCACCGAACAGCAGGCTCTGGACGCCGTTCACCACAAGGCGTTTTTGTATGAGGAGAATTTTCTCTCAGACTATGAGATAAAAGACCGTCAGGCAGAGGATAATGTGACGGAAAACGGCGTTTCTACTACCGTTACATACACCCTCTATGGGGAACTTTGCAGAGAGGTTGAATTTTTCATCAAAAAATGATTAGAAAGTGTTAAAAGGTGCATAAAAATGTGTTAAATCTTACTGAGATTGTTGCAATCAATAAAAAAATGTGATATAATAGCTTTATATAATAGGTATATCAGATCAAAAAAGAGGAAGTTGTGCTAATGGCGGAAAAACTTATCAGCGTTGACAGAATGGAAACTGTGCTCAGCCTTTTCGGCAATTATGATGAGAACGTTAATCTTATCCAAAAAGAGTATAACGTTGTCATTCTCGGCAGAGGTGACGATATCAAGATAACAGGCGACGAGGAAAACGTATTTAACGCCTCGGAGGCTATAAACAGTCTTATCGCTCTTATCAACAAGGGCGAGGCTATCACTGAGCAGACCATAAGATATGTTTTCACACTTGTGCGAGAGGGCAAGCAGTATGAGATAAAGCATATGTCTGACGACGGCGTGTGCGTGACGGTGAGCGGAAAACTCGTTAAGCCGAAAACTCTCGGTCAGAAAAGATACGTTGAGGCCATAAGAAAAAAGACTATCGTCATGGGCGTTGGTCCTGCGGGAACAGGCAAAACTTATCTCGCTGTAGCAATGGCTGTAAAGGCTTTCAAGGCACATGAGGTGGAGAAGATAATCCTTACACGTCCTGCGGTGGAGGCCGGTGAAAAGCTCGGCTTTCTTCCGGGCGACCTGCAATGCAAGGTAGACCCTTATCTCAGACCTCTTTATGACGCACTTTTTGAAATGCTCGGCCCTGATACTTTTGCAAAACAGCAGGAGCGTGGCTGCATAGAAGTCGCACCGTTGGCATATATGAGAGGACGTACTCTTGACGATTCTTTCATTATCCTAGACGAGGCTCAGAACACCACTCATGAGCAGATGAAGATGTTCCTTACACGTCTTGGATTCAGCTCGAAGATAGTCATAACAGGCGACATAACGCAGATAGACCTGCCTGACCAGAGAAAATCAGGACTTATCCAGGCAATGAATGTGCTAAAGGGCATTGATGATATATCGATAAACAGATTTACCGACAAGGACGTTGTCCGCCACAAGCTTGTGCAGGACATAATCCTTGCTTATGAAAAATATAACAAAAAAGGAATGTGAAAAAGCAATGGGCAAGGTAAAAGTAATGATAACAAATAATCAGGCAGAAGTTAAGATACCTGTAGGAATAAGACTGCTTGTAAGACGCTGCTGCCACGCCGTGCTGGAATATGAGGGACACAATGATGATTTTGAGGTGTCTGTATCCTTTGTAAATGACGAGCAGATACATGAACTCAACAAGGAGCACAGAAACATAGACCGTTCAACAGATGTGCTGAGTTTCCCTCTCGGCGAGGACGGCGAATTCGATATGAACCATGAAACAGGTGCTTTTCTCCTTGGCGATATCGTCATAAGCCTTGAAACGGCTTACCGTCAGGCTGAGATATACGGTCACTCTCTTGAAAGAGAGATAGGCTTTTTGACAGTACATTCTATGCTGCATCTTCTTGGCTATGACCATGAGGAAAGTCATCTTCAGGAGAGGATAATGCGTGAAAAGGAAGAGGCTATACTTGGTAATCTCGGCATCTCCCGTGACGCTACATTTTTAGGCGAGCATGAACACAGGTAAAACAGGGATAGGACGCTTTTTCAAGGGCTTTGTTTACGCCTTTGAGGGCGTTATCAGCTGTATAAAAACAGAACGCAATATGCGGTTCCATATCGGTGCTGCACTGATTGTGATACTGCTTATGCGGTTTTATGAGCTGAGTGCCGCAGAAACTGCCGCTGTGTATATCTGCATAGGGCTTGTTATCTCGCTGGAACTTGTGAACACGGCTGTTGAAGCTGCTGTTGACATGATGTGCAAGGATAAAAATGCTTTTGCGAAGAAAGCTAAAGACTGTGCGGCAGGTGCTGTTCTCGTTGCGGCGATCGTTTCTGTGGCTGTGGGAATAAAGATATTCTGGGACTATTCTGCTTTTGCAGCGATAGCCTCTTATTTTGCAGAGCGGATATGGCTTTGCGTAGTTCTTGCCGCAGGAGTTATACTGTGGCTCATGTGGGTGTTCAAAACGCCTGCTGACAAAGATAAAAAAAGATAAGGAAAATATATATGAACAAGAAAAATGCAAATTCAAAAAATGCCTTTGTTACTATTGTGGGACGTGCAAATGCCGGTAAATCTTCACTGCTCAACGCCCTTGTTGGCGAAAAGATAGCCGCAGTGAGCAACAAGCCGCAGACAACAAGGACTAAGATAACAGGCGTTCTCACTAAGGGAGATACACAGTTCGTTTTCATGGACACTCCCGGTATGCACAAGGCTAAAAACAAGCTTTCAGAGCATATGCTCAACGCTGTGAACGAGTCTGTGGCAGGCGTTGACCTTATTATCCTTATGGCTGACTGCACAAAGAAAATATCAGAGAACGAACGTGAGCTTGTAAAGGGCTTTAAGGCAGGCAAGACAAAGGTCATACTTGTGCTCAACAAAATAGATCTTCTTGAAAACAAAGAGGATCTTATCGCAGTGATAGCTGAGTATTCAAAGCTTTATGATTTTATAGATATCGTTCCTGTGAGCGTTCTTGAAAAGGACGGTCTTGACATTATCATGGAGGATCTTGAAAAGAACGCTGTAGAAGGTCCGCACTACTTCCCTGACGATAAGTTCACAGACCAGCCTGAAAAGGTGATAATGGCTGAAATAATCAGAGAAAAGGCTCTTAACGACCTTAACGATGAAGTCCCTCACGGCATAGCTGTAACTATCGAGCAGCTTGGCGAACGTGAAAACAGAAACGGCGAACCTATACTTGACGTGACTGCGACTATATACTGTGAGAGAGAATCCCACAAGGGTATACTTATAGGCAAGGGCGGCTCGATGCTAAGAAAGATAGGTCAGGAGGCAAGAGCTGACCTTGAGGACTTCTTCCAGATAAAAGTAAACCTCCAGTGCTGGGTAAAGGTAAAAGAGGGCTGGAGAAACCGTGAGGGCATGATAAAGAATTTCGGACTTGAGTAAAACAATTTTTTCCGCTCATAATGACCGCACCAAAAGCTGATAATATCATTAAGACAGAAAGGCGGTAATCATTATGAGTTTGTGGGACAAGTTCTTTGAAAGCGGCAGGATAGAGGATTATCTCAAATATGCCGCACACAGAAGAGAGGATACTGACAATGCTGACCTTTATGGGACTGATACTGAGAGAAAATGACAGAGGCGAGTCGAGCAAGTCTGTCACAGTTCTCACAGCAGAGCGTGGAGTCATAGATATATTTGTTCGGGGCGGCAGAAAAAGCACGAAAAATGCGTCAGCAACGCAGCTGTTTGCATATTCAAAGCTTTGCGTGGAAGAAAAGAAGAACGCAAAAAATCAGTCGGTTTTCTTTCTCAACAGCAGCGAGTCGGAAAAGCTTTTCTATAACATCAGGCTCGACCCTAAGAAAACGGCTCTTGCGTCATACTTTTCTGAACTGCTCATGTATATAAGAACTGAGGAGAGCGGCTGTGACGAGATACTCAGGCTGACCCTAAACACGCTTTATTTTCTCAACAACGGCGAAAGAGACAACGAGCTGCTGAAATCAGTCTTTGAGTTTCGGCTGCTTTGCGAGGCAGGATTAAGACCTGCACTTCTCGGCTGTTCGGTGTGCATGGCATATGAGGCTGACATTATGCACTTCAACCTGTCAACAGGTCTGCTGGAGTGCGACAAGTGCTGCTACAATCCTGACAGCATTTACGATATAGAACTGGACAGGACTATGCTGTACATAGTCCGATTTATTGCACTGACGGAATACAAGCGGCTTTTTGCTTTTAAGATAAGCGAAAAGTATCAGAAAAAACTGACCGCTTTCACAGAGCGGTTCGTGAGATATAATCTGAAAGGCAAGTTCCCGTCACTTGATTTTTACAGACTTTTGTAGGCATTGCGTAGCTTTGCCTATTGTCATATTTTGAGGTATATATAATGGACGAAAGATTTTATGATTCGCTGGAGCTGAACAAAATTCTTGAAATGCTTTCAAAAGAGTGCTCCAACGAAAGAACAAAGAAAATGGCCATGGCGATAAAGCCTTGCTCTGACCTTTACACGGTCAAGAAAGAAACGGGCAAGACCGCCGAGGCACTTGAACTCAGCGTGAGATACGGCACGCCGAATTTTTATAACATAAATGACGTATCAACTTACATCAAAAGAGCCGAGGCAGGCGGAGTGCTCTCTTTGGGAGAGCTTATCCAGATAAGAAGGCTGCTGGCTCAAACATATGAACTTCATCACTGGTATGAGCAATGTGAAAACAAGGATACTTCCCTTTCATATCTTTTTGAGATGCTCTATCCTAACAAGTTTTTGCAGCAGAGATTGGAAACGGCAATCATAGACGACACAAAGCTTTCTGACGACGCAAGTGCTGAACTGCGTAGCATAAGGCAGAAGATAACACGGTCAGGACTGAAGATAAGAGAAACTCTTGACAAGATGATAAAGTCCCCCAGCACTCAGAAATATTTGCAGGAGAGCATCGTCACAATGCGTGACGGACGTTTCGTTCTGCCTGTTAAAACTGAGTTCAAGGGCAATGTCAGCGGTCTTGTACATGACACTTCCGCCACAGGCTCAACACTTTTTATCGAGCCTATGTCGGTAGTGGAGGCAAACAATGATATACGAATTTTGCAGGGTCAGGAGCAGGACGAGATACACAGGATAATCGCAGAATTTTCTATGGAATGTGCTCAAATGAAAGACCAGCTCATTTCAAACTACAATGCGGTCACTGAGCTTAACCTTTATTTTGCAAAGGCAAATCTCGGTGCTAAAATGAGAGCAATGCTCCCTGAGATATCTGATGACGGAGTTATTGTGCTCAACAAGGCTCGTCACCCTCTTATCGACCCGAAAAAAGTCGTGCCTATCAATTTTTCTATCGGCACTGACTATCACTCGCTGATAATCACAGGTCCTAACACTGGCGGTAAAACTGTTGTGCTCAAAACGGTGGGTCTGCTCACGCTTATGACAATGTGTGGACTGCTCATTCCTGCGTCAGACGGCAGCAGGATATCAGTATATAAAAACGTGCTCGTTGATATCGGCGACCAGCAGTCAATAGAAAACAACCTGTCTACATTCTCCTCTCACATGAGCAGAGTAAAGACCATACTTGATGAGGCTGACAGCGAAAGTCTTGTACTCCTTGACGAGCTTGGCTCAGGCACTGACCCTGTAGAGGGTGCTGCACTGGCGGTGGCTATCATCGAACGCATAAGGATATTCGGTGCGACGCTCGTTACTACCACGCACTATCAGGAACTTAAAATGTATGCCATTGACACGCCTGATGTGGAAAATGCCTCATGTGAATTTGACGTGCAGACTTTGCACCCAACATACAGGCTCATAATCGGCTCGCCGGGCAAGTCGAACGCATTCGCTATATCCGAAAGTCTTGGTATCGACAAGGATATCATAAAATATGCCGAGTCGCTTATCTCTGAGGACAACAGAAAGTTTGAAACTATCATAGACAATCTTGAACGCACGAGGATACAGCTTGAAGAAAACAACAGGCTTGCAAAAAAATACCGTGCCGAAAGCGAGGCTCTCAGAAAAGAACTTGCAGAGCAGAAAGAAAAGTTCTATGACCAGAAAGAGGCAGAACTTGAAAAGGCAAGACGTGAGGCTCAGCAGATAGTGAACCGTGTTCAGCGTGAATCACAGGCACTTGTTGACGAGCTTGACAAGCTGAGAAAAGAGAAAGAGAACCCGAACTTCACTCAAAAAGCTATCGACGCAAGGCACAAGCAGAAGTCCACAATTAACAAGCTTTACAACGAGGCTAACCCTGTTTCTGAAAGCAGGAACGAGGGATATGTGCTGCCAAGGCCTCTCAAAAAGGGCGACAGCGTTCTTATCGTTGACACCAACAGAAAGGGTATCGTTATAACGCCCCCTGACAACAGCGGAATGTGCTTTATTCAGGCAGGCATAATGAAAACCAAGATAGATGTAAAAAAACTTCAGCTTATCGAAAAGCAGCAGCCGCAGAAACAGTCCAAAAAGCCTGTTAAAAAAAGCGGCGTATCCAAAAGCGGCATCGAAAGCCGCATGACAAGAAAGGTATCCACCGAGCTTGATATCAGAGGCTATGCCGCAGACGAGGGCGTTCACGAAATGGAGCAGTTCATTTCTGACGCTATCATGTCAGGAGTGACGATGCTCACCATAATCCACGGCAGAGGCACCGGTATTCTCCGTGACGCCATAAGGCGTGCACTGAGGGTGCACCCGTCTGTAAAATCATTCCGAAAGGGAGTTTACGGCGAGGGCGAGGACGGAGTAACCATAGTCGAACTTAAATAATCACATTTCACCGCATTTTGGTATATAATAAGCCAAAGGCGGTGATTTTTTTGAGTGTTCACAAGCGTTCTTTGAAGAACAGACTTTCATACATACTGCTGGCTTTTACCGTTGTTCTTGCACTGCTCACGGCTGTGTTTTTTGCACAGCTTTCAAGGCACATCAGCGAGATAAGCGAGTTTGAGAGCAAGCAGGCTGCACTAGATGTGATAAATGCGGCAATAAGCCAAGAGCTTAAAAAGCTGCCGCAAAGCAGTTATATAAAAATATCCGAAACAGATGGCAGGATAACCTCCATAAACAGCGACACAGCCGCAGTGAACAGGCTGCAAAGCAGCGTTTCAAAGGCTGTGAACGAGAGCCTTTCGCAGCTTGAGGGCACAAAGCTAAGCGTGCCTATCGGAACGCTTTCGGGAATAAATATACTCACTGGAAGAGGCTTTGACATTCCGCTGCGGCTGCATCAGATAGGTGCGGCAAAAACGGAGCTTAAAAGCCTTTTCACCGAGGCAGGTATAAATCAGACCAAATACAGCCTTTATCTCACGGTCACTGTTGAAATGACAGCCATTCTGCCTGCACACTCAACTGACATCACGGTAAGCTATGACTATCCCGTGAGCGAAACTGTCATTGTGGGCGAGATACCTGATATGTACTTATCAAAGGGCAAAGGCTGATTTTTTCGCAGTTTATAGAAAAAAGGCTTGTATTTCGGCGGTGATTATGGTATAATATTAGGGTATGATATGCCGTAAAATGTTGGCAGAAACGGAGTTGTATTATTTTGAACGAACAGGACGCTAAAAAACGTATAGACGAGCTTGTTAAGCTTTTGAACTATCACTCCCAGCTTTATTACGTTGAGGACAGAAACGAGATATCCGACTATGAATACGATATGCTCCAGCAGGAACTCAGAGAGCTTGAGGAACAGTTTCCGCAGTTTGTCAGAAGTGACTCCCCTACTCAGCGTGTAGGCGGCAAGGCTATATCTATATTCGAGAAAGTCACCCACCGTGTACAAATGGGTTCTTTGCAGGACGTTTTTTCATTTGAACAGGTGAGGAGCTTTGTTGAAACTGTTCAGCAGGCTGTGGATAAGCCGCAGTTCGTTGTTGAGCCTAAGATAGACGGACTTTCCGTTTCTCTTGAATATCACAACGGCGAGCTTGTCATTGGTTCGACCCGTGGTGACGGTTTCGTTGGCGAGGACGTTACGTCAAATCTCAAGACTGTAAAGTCCATACCTATCAAAATAAACGAAGAGCTGCCTTTGATAGAAGTCAGGGGCGAAACATATATGCCGAGGAACATTTTCCTGAAACTTGTAAAAGAACAGGAGGACAATGACGAGCAGCCTTTCAAAAATCCAAGAAACGCTGCCGCAGGTTCTCTCAGGCAGAAAGATCCTAAGATAGCGGCTAAAAGAAAGCTTGATATCTTTGTGTTCAATGTTCAGCAGATAGAGGGCAAGGAACTTACTTCTCACAAGGAGTCCCTTGATTATCTGAAAACGCTGGGATTCAAGACTATCCCTGATTACAAACGTGTGTCAACAGCTGATGAAGTCATAAACTGCATAAAAGCTATCGGTGAAAAGCGTTTTGATCTGCCGTTCGATATTGACGGCGTTGTTATAAAGGTTGACGATTTCAGACAGCGTGAGGTGCTTGGTGCGACTGCAAAAGTGCCTAAGTGGGCTGTGGCTTATAAATTTCCGCCTGAGGAAAAGACCTCAAAGCTGCTTGATATCGAGCTTAACGTGGGCAGAACAGGTGCGATAACCCCTGTGGCTGTGTTTGAGCCTGTTTTTCTTGCAGGAACGAGCGTTTCAAGGGCTACTTTGCACAATCAGGATTTTATAAGAGAAAAGAACATTTCCGTTGGGGATATCATCAAGGTCCGCAAGGCCGGAGATATAATCCCTGAAGTGCTGGGTTCTGTGGAAAAGCACGGCGACGGTGTTTTCACGCTCCCTGAGTGCTGTCCGGTATGCGGAACAAAGCTTGTGAAGTCAGAGGAAGAGGCTGCCGTCAGATGTCCGAACGTTGACTGCCCTGCCCAGATATTCAGGAGCATCGTTCACTTTGCATCAAAGGGTGCAATGAACATTGACGGACTTGGCCCGCAGATAGTTCACACTCTCCTTGACAGCAAGCTTATCACTTCTGTGGCTGACCTTTACACGCTCAGCGAGAACAAGCTTTTGCAGCTTGATAACTTCAAGGAAAAATCAGTGAACAATCTTCTTGGTGCTATAGAAAGATCAAAGTCCAATTCTTTGGACAGATTAATATTTGGTCTTGGCATAAGAAATATCGGACAAGCCTCTGCGAAACTTCTTTGCGACAAATTCGGCGACCTTGACAACATCATGAACGCCTCCGCAGAGCAGATAGCTGAGATAGACGGTTTCGGCGGAGTAATGGCTCAGAGCGTTTACAACGCTTTCCACGAAGAGCACATGACGGAGCTTGTTAGAAGGCTCAGAGAATGTGGGATAAACACAAAGTATGAGAAGATACAGATAGACGACCGCTTTGCAGGCAAGACCTTTGTACTCACAGGCACTTTGCCGACGCTTAAAAGAAGTGAGGCAAAGGCACTTATTGAAAAATACGGCGGCAAGGCAAGCGGCTCGGTGTCCAAAAAAACGGACTATGTTCTTGCAGGTGAAGAGGCAGGCAGCAAGCTTGACAAGGCTCAGCAGCTTGGTATCGAGATAATAACCGAAGAGCAGTTCAAAGATATGATAAAGTAATAAGAGTATCGTATCTTTGTAGGGGCAAGCAGTGTTCGCACGCCTATGCTAGAGATAAAATAAGATAATATCTTTTTATATAAATAAAACAGGAGGAATGTAAAATGAACATTGACATTAAACACATTGCCAAGCTTGCAAGACTTCGCATCGAAGACGATCAGCTTGATAAGTTTGAGTCAGAAATGGAAAACATCGTGGGAATGGTTGAAAAACTCCCCGACATTCAGGACGAAATGACCCTTGACCCTGACAACCCGATGATACTCAGAAAAGACGTGGCTGTTCAGGATAAATTCACAAGACAGGAGCTTATGCAGAACGCTCCTCAGGTAAAGGCAGGCTGTCTGGTCGTGCCTAAAACAGTAGAGTAAGGAGTGTTATAATTGGAACTTTTTGAAAGAAACGCTTGTGACTTGTCAGAAATGATAAAGAACAAGGAAATAAGCTCCGCAGAGCTTACAAAGTCTGTTTTTGACAGAATCAAAGCCGTTGAGGACAAGGTAGACGCTTACCTGACACTTGACGAAGAGAACGCTATGAAAAAAGCCGCTGAGATAGACGAAAAGCTTGCAAATGGCGAAGAGCTTTCTCCGCTGGCAGGTATACCTGTTGGTATCAAGGATAATATCTCAACAAAGGGTCTGAGAACGACCTGTGCGTCAAAAATGCTTGGCAACTATGTTCCGCCATTCAACGCAACTGTCATGAACAAGCTTGACGATATCGTTGTGACCGGCAAGCTCAACATGGACGAGTTCGCTATGGGTTCATCAACTGAGAACTCACATTTCAAGCCAACAAAGAACCCTTTTGATACTGAGAGGATACCTGGCGGTTCATCAGGCGGATCTGCTGCCGCTGTTGCAGCAAGAGAGGCTATCGTTACCCTTGGTTCTGATACAGGCGGATCTATCAGACAGCCTGCGTCATACTGCGGCGTTGTAGGTCTTAAACCTACATACGGCAGCGTTTCAAGATACGGTCTTGTTGCTTTTGCGTCCTCACTGGATCAGATTGGACCTCTCGGCAAGTGCGTAAAGGACGTTGCTATGGTACAGTCCGCTATCGTTGGTCATGACAAGTATGACGCTACTTCTTCCTATAGAGAGTATCCTGATTTCGCAGCTGACCTCAAGGCTGACGTAAAGGGTCTGAGAATAGGTATCCCAAAGGAGTATTTCGGCGAGGGTATCGACCCATTCGTTAAGCAGTCTGTAATGAATGCTGTCAAGGAGCTTGAAAAACAGGGTGCTGTTGTAAAGGAAATATCATTGCCTTCTACAGATTATGCACTTTCATCATACTATATCATTTCTTCCGCTGAGGCGTCATCGAACCTTGCAAGATTTGACGGCGTAAGATACGGTTTCAGAGCCGAAGAATATGACGGACTTGTTGATATGTACGAAAGAACACGTTCAGAGGGCTTTGGCGACGAGGTAAAGAGAAGAATAATGCTTGGCACATTCGTGCTTTCATCAGGATTCTATGACGCTTACTACAAGAAAGCAAAGCTCGTTCAGAAGAGAATAATGCAGGAGTTCGCCGCTCAGTTCTCTGACGTTGACGTTATCGCTACTCCGACAGTTCCTTCAACAGCTTTCAAGATCGGCGAAAACACAGACGACCCACTTAAAATGTACGCAAACGATATCTGCACTGTTACAGTAAACATTGCAGGTCTGCCTGCAATAAGCATACCTTGTGCATATGACGAAAAGGGTCTGCCTGTTGGTATGCAGCTTATCGGCGGAAAGTTTACAGAGCAGCGTCTGCTTGACACAGCATATGCTTATGAGCAGCTTTTGGGCGGATTCAAAATGCCTGAGCTTTAAGGAAAGGGGTCACAAAAATGGTAAAAGGCTACGAAGTTGTAATCGGTCTTGAAACTCATGCTGAGCTTAATACCGAATCAAAAATATACTGCGACTGCAAGAACCAGTTCGGTCTTGAAGTCAACTCACAGGTGTGCCCTATCTGCATGGGTATGCCTGGCACACTGCCTACTCTTAACGAAAAGGTAGTAGATTATGCAATAAGAATGGGTCACGCACTCAACTGCGAGATAAACCGTATCTGCAAGCAGGACAGAAAGAACTATTTCTACCCTGACCTGCCAAAGGCTTATCAGATATCACAGGCTGAAGTGCCTCTCTGCGGCAAGGGTTATGTTGATATCCTTGTTGACGGCGAGGAAAGAAGGATCGGCATCACAAGAATACACATCGAGGAGGACGCCGGTAAGCTGCTCCACTCTGACAAGTTCCATGGTGTATCACTTGTTGACCTTAACCGCTGCGGCGTTCCGCTTATCGAGATAGTTTCAGAGCCTGATATGCGTTCTTCACAGGAGGCTAAGGTCTATCTTGAAACACTGAAATCTATTCTCCAGTATCTTGGCATATGCGACTGTAAGATGCAGGAAGGTTCCATCAGATGCGACGTAAACGTATCTGTTCACAAGCCGGGCGAGCCATTCGGCACACGTTCTGAGATGAAGAACGTAAACAGCTTTTCTGCCGCTGTAAGAGGTATTGACTACGAGGTAGAAAGACAGATAGCTGTTCTTGAAGCAGGCGGAAAGGTCGAGCAGGAAACACGCCGTTGGGACGACGAAAAGGAAATGAGCATTCCAATGCGTTCAAAAGAGGACGCACAGGATTATCGTTACTTCCCTGAGCCTGACCTGCTTACTATCGTTGTAGAGCAGGAGCGTGTTGACGAGCTGAAAAAAAGTATCCCTGAGCTGCCGAATGTAAAGATACTCAGATATGTAAAGAAGTTCGGTCTTAACATAAAGGACGCAACGTTTATCGCTGAGTCAGTTTCCCTTGCAAAGCTTTTTGACGACTGCATGGCAAAGGACAAGTTCCCTGCAAAGTGCTACACAACATGGATACTCGGCGACCTTGTTAAGTACATGAACGCCACAGGCAAAACGCTTGAGGACACAAAGCTCACACCTGACAACCTCACAGACCTTGCCGCTGCTATCGAGGCAAAGACCATTTCCAACGCAGGCGGAAAGAAAGTCTTTGCAGTTCTTCTTGAAGAGGACAAAAAGGTAAGCGACATTATCGAGGAACAGGGTCTTGCACAGGTTTCCGATGACAGTGCACTTGAAAAGATCGCTGACGATGTTCTCGCCGCTAATGAAAAGTCCGTAAATGACTACAAGGGCGGAAAGACAAATGCACTTGGCTATCTTGTTGGCCAGTGCATGAAAGCATCAAAGGGCAAGGCTAACCCAGGAAAGATGAAGGAGATAATCCTTGCAAAGCTTGGATAAGCCTGAGTATATTTGGATATAACAAAAGAGGATCGCATTTGCGGTCCTCTTTTTTGTACTCATATAAGTTTCCCGTAGCAAAATTCGCCGTCTGATGAAGTTATCTCTACTTTCAAAAGCTGCCGACGTAAAGAAAAGTCCTCGCTGTCCCTTGGAATCTTCACAGTAACATAATTTGGTGCATGACCCTGATGCCACTGAGGGCTTGTTTCCTTTTCAAACAAAACCTCCTGAACCGTGCCCACAAGACTTTTGAGATACAAAGCCTTTGTTTCATTGCATACATCTGCCATTTGTGCAGCACGGCTGTGCTTTGTCTTTCGGTCGAGCTGACCTTTCATTTTGTCGGCAACAGTCGTCGGTCTGCGTGAATATGGAAAAATGTGTGCCTCGGCAAAGGATATCTTCTTTGCGAATGCCAGCGACTTTTCAAACTCCTCGTCAGTTTCCTGTGGAAATCCAACCATTATATCAGTGGTTATTGCACAGTTAGGAAAATGCCTGCGAAGTTTTTCACAAAGCTCTTCATACTCGGCGGTATCATAGTGACGGTTCATGCGTTTAAGTGTTTCGTCACAGCCGCTTTGCAGAGAAAGATGAAAATGCGGACACAGCTTTTCAAGCTTTGACATTCTCAGGATATCATCATCTGAAATAAGCTCAGGCTCAACAGAACCGATACGCACCCTGTAATCACCCTCACAGCCGCAAGCCGCCTCAATGGCGTCAATAAGCCGTGTGCCGTTTTTGAACTCTCTGCCGTAACAGCAAAGATTTATGCCGGTGAGGATAATTTCCTTGTGACCTGAATCAACAAGCTGCTGCACCTCAGGTGCGATATCCTCCAAAGGCTTTGAACAGATATGTCCCCTAGCCGTTGGTATTATGCAGTATGTGCAATACTGGTCGCAACCGTCCTGAATCTTTATATACGCACGGGTCTTTTGGTCAGCACCTGAATTTGTCATTTTTTCAAATGCCTCTCCCTTTTCACGGGAAACTATCCTCACAATACGCTCGCCGCTTGTGATATACTTTTTTATAAGGGCAGGTATCTCCTTTTTAGCACCCGTGCCCACTATGACGCCGCACTCGTCAAGAGCGGCAGCCTCTTTTTCAAAAGCCTGAGGAAAACAGCCTGCCAGAACTATCAGACACTCAGGATTGGCTTTCTTTATCTTATGTATAAGCTGTCGGCACTTTGAGTCAGACTGAGCCGTGACCGTGCAGGTGTTCACAATGCACACCTCCGCCTCAGCATAGTCCTCAGCAAGCTCATACCCCTCAGACAGCATAGATTCTTTTATATTCTCAGTTTCATATTGATTTACCTTGCAGCCGAAGGTATAAAAAAAGGCTTTCATATTTGATTTCCTTTCAGTATTCAAATGTTGATAGTGCACAATAAATTGATAAAATATATGTGCATATTGCATAAATCTAAACTTTGGTTTTTTTGACTCTTGACTATTGTACCATATTTTAATTTTTTTTGCAAATATCCATTGACAAATCAGAAAAATTGTTTATAATATAAATAGTCTGTCTCTTATACACATCTCCGAGCCCACGAGACTAAGGCGAATCTCGT
>UQAR01000012.1 GCA_900539095.1 uncultured Ruminococcus sp. | reverse complement strand
TAATGAATTTATTTTACAACATTTTTTTATACAAGTCAACAAAATCTTTGGTATTTATAAATACTTTGTTAATTTTTCACAAACAGCCATAGGGCTTTTACAACATAATGTAGTAAGAAAAACACAACATAATGTTGTATGATATATTAAATATAGACTATCAGAAAGGAATGGAGTGCCGCATGGTTTTTAAAAGAATACGAGATATGCGAGAAGATGCAGACCTTAAACAAAACGATATGGCAAAAATACTCCATTGCTCACAGCAAGCTTACAGCAACTACGAACTAGGACAGCGTGATATTCCCACGGATATCCTCATAGCCCTAGCTGAATATCACAAAACAAATGTAGACTATCTTCTGGGACTAACCAAAAACAAGACCTACTATAAAGATATGTAAAGCGGAAAGAACATCTCTTTCCGCTTTTTTGCAACCCATTTCATACACATTTATACAATTCCCTGCCCCATAGGATTTGTTAAAATTGCCTATGACATTTTTAGAAAAAACGTGTTATAATGTATATAAGAAACAAAATAAAGTTGTATTCACGATTTAATGCGGAAGGAGCGTTAAAAATGCTAAAAAAAGGCGACGTCATATCATATGCAGCAACAGGAGTTTGTAAAGTCGAGGGCGAGTGCGAACAGACCGTCAAGGGTCAGAAAAAACGCTACATAGTGCTAAAGCCCGTCCACCAGTCCAACTCCACCTTGTATGTGCCGCTGGATAATGACGAGCTTAAAACAAAGTTCAAACCTCTTCTCACAGGCGACGAGATAGAGGAGATAATAAAAGAAATGCCGGAAGAGAACTCGCTTTGGAAAGAAAGCAGCAGCGAGCGTGCCGAGCTTTATTCAGAGATAATCGAAAGCGGCGACAGAAAACGCCTTGCACAGCTTGTAAGAACGCTGTATCTCAGACAAAAGCACCTTCTTGCAAGAGGCAGACATCTTCATTCCACAGATGAACGCTTTTTCAAAAATGCGGAAAATCTGCTTTTTGACGAGTTTTCAGCCGTGCTTGGCATATCGCAGGACGAAGTTTTCAACTTTATCGAAACACGCCTGAGCAAAGCGTAAACACATATACAGTGTAGGGGGACGGCGTCCTCGACATTCTGCTCGAAGTGCAAACGTCATAATTGTTCTGCACGTTATTGAATACCGGCAATATTTCTGCAAAGAATGTCAAAAGAAATATCAAAGTAACAGGCGAACACTGTTCGCCCATACAAATGGCACAAATAGTATCTACAAATAAAAAAAGGACAAACCGCAATGGCTTGTCCTTTTTGCTTTTCATAAATAAGTCTTGCTTATTCCTTGTCAACGTCCTCAACAGGCTCTTCGACAGCATCGAGCTGAACCTCAACGTCAACGTCTTCTTCAGCACCCTCAGCGTCAGCCTCGTCCTCTGCCGGCTCTTCAGCCTTCTCCTCAGATTTCTCAGCAGCCTCTGCCTCGTCAGCAGCAGCCTCTTCTGAACACTCGTCGCAACCGCAGCAATCGTCGAAATCCTCATCGAGGTCTTCGTAATCGTAATTCTCCAGCTCCTTGTGCTTTTTAAATGCAAAAATAGCAGCAGCTCCGGCAGCAACAGCACCGAGTGCAGCTATAACTTTCAATCCACTAGCCATGGTCAATCGCTCCTTTTCTGAATATTCCACTCTGAACTCCGTCCAGATTATTTACAGTATATCATATTTGTTATAAAAAATCAAGACGTTTACAAAAAATACTGATATTTTATACAACCTGCTCAAAAATCCATGACACACTTTGGCAAATTGACCACTGCTACATATTTCCCGTAAGGCTCATTATTACGCTCAAAGCAGCCAGCGGAGCAGTTTCGCACCTTAATATTCTCGGACCAAGGCTCACCACCGTGACCCCAGCAAGACCACAGCTCTCCGCCTCATGAGTTTCAAATCCGCCCTCGCAACCTATAAAAAGTCCGATAGTCTTTACACCCTCAGCCGCATCAGAAAGCCCGGTCTTGCTCAGACTAACGCCGCCCTTTTCGTAGCACATAAAGCTCTCGTCGCACTCTTTCAGCTCAGCGATACACTCATCAAAGCTTATGAAGTTCGTGACCTCAGGCACATAACCTCTTCCAGACTGTTTTGCAGCCTCCAAAGCTATCTTGTTGTATCTCTCCACACGCTTTTCGTATCCGCTTTTCGCAGGTCTTGAAACGCACCTCGCCGTGATAACAGGCACTATCTTGTATACCCCAAGCTCCACAGCCTTTTGTACTATCAGATCCATTTTGTCAGATTTAGGCAATGCCTGATAAAGCACCACATTCACCGTCGGCTCGTTAGCACTCTCCTCCGCCGAAAGCACATCACAAACCACTTCCTTGTCAGAAATGGATAAAATTTTGGCTCTGTACTCCACCCTGTCCGCACAGACCGTAATGACATCGCCCAACCTCATACGCAAACTTCTGCCAATATGATAAGCGTCATTGCCTCTAATAGATATCTTATCCCCCGACACGCTGTCAACAAAAAATCTAGGCATGATCCACTCACTACCTCCCGTCTAAAATCCCGATTTTACGCAGTTTCACGGCACTTCCGCCGCCTCTTGGTATAGTATACCACACCTTCAAAAATTGTTCAACAAAGTTCACATAACTAACACAAAACTTTCATACGCAGTACATACGGGCAGGGTATTATATAGTTGTCGCAAGGGACAAGACCCACCGAGGAAAGTTCCGAGAGCGGCAGTTGATTTTTGGTATGTAGGCTTTTACCCCAAGCCTTCATATATACAGCTTGTAGATTAATTTCTACTAGCTTCTCCCCTATAATTTTTTTTTTTTTGGCACCCACAGTTTCTGTGGGTGTTTTTTTGTCCTGACGAGCATATCGCAGGACGATTTTTATTTTATCATGCAAAAAAAGCGGAACACCCAAAGGCATTCCGCTTGATTTCTCTATTCAAAAAAAACAGGGAGCGATTATCTTGCACCCTCAGCAAAACCGCTGTCAACAAGATCTACAAGACCCTTTACTGCTGCTTCCTCGTCCGGACCGTCAGCTATGATCCTGATAGTTGTGCCGCCTACGATTCCAAGTGAAAGAATTCCAAGAAGGCTCTTTGCGTTTACTCTTCTCTCTTCCTTCTCTACCCAGATAGATGACTTGAACTCGTTTGCCTTCTGGATGAAGAATGTTGCAGGACGTGCATGAAGTCCTACCTGATTCTGTACTACTACGTCTTTTACGAACATACTGATCTCTCCCATTCATTATAATGCTGTTAAACTCCCTAAATAAGGGGTTTTCAAGATACCCTCAGGTGATTTGATATATCTATTATACTCGACAAACTTTGCTTAGTCAACGCAAATTTTAGACAAACAAGTGAAAAACCTGCAATTTTTGGCGTACTGCCCTAAACTTTGCAACTTTTTCTTACTAAGTTGTGCAAAATCCACAACATAGAATTTTACATTATATCACTTTGTACAAATTCTTTTAACAAATCTGTGAAAAGTGTTGAAAACTTATGTCTCTAATTATCCTCATTTACTGCAAATTTGTGTATAATAGCCAAATCTTTTTCCGTCAGCGGACAGCTCTCCAAAAGCTCAGGACGCTTTAAAAAGGTGGCTTTTACAGCCTCCTCACGCCGCCATTTTGCGATCTCTGCATGATTGCCCGACAGCAGTACCTTCGGCACTTCCCTGCCATGCCATACCTCAGGTCTTGTGTACTGCGGATATTCAAGCAGTCCATTGTAATGGCTCTCGTCCTCGTAACAATCAGCCTGAGAAAGCGTTCCCTCCAGCATTCTTACTACACAGTCTACCAGCACAAGTGCAGGCAGCTCTCCTCCCGTGAGCACATAATCTCCCACGGATATCTCTTCATCGACTATCTCGTCGATGACCCTGCTGTCCACACCCTCATAGTGACCGCATAATATAAATATGCTGTCAAGCTGAGAAAGTTCCTTCGCCCTCTTCTGCGTCAAAGTTTTTCCCTGCGGCGACATATAAATAACGTGAGGCTTAGGCTTGCCCTCAGTCACCGCCTTGTAGCACCTGTATATAGGCTCGCACTGCATGAGCATACCCTGCCTCTCGCTGTAAGGCGTATCGTCCACCCTGCGGTGCTTGTCCTGTGTGTATTCTCTGATATTATGACACGTTACCGTAAAAATATTCTTCGCCCTTGCCCTGCCGACTACACTTTCTGAAAGATAATTTTCAAGCATCTCAGGAAAAAGCGTTGCGATATCAATGTTCAAATCAATTCCTCCAAATCATGTCAAAAGGCTCAAAAGCCCAGTTCTCAGCGTTGCTGTTGAGCTTTTCCTGCACAGAGCCGCCGCTCTTTTCATAGTATCCTATTCCCTGCACAACGCCGATAGCCACGATAACAGCGACTATTATCACCACAAACAAGCTCCACAAAGCAGACCTGCGTTTCTTCGGCTTGTTCCCCTCGTTGTTGTAGTATACTCTCAGGCTCGTGAGCATATTGTCAAGCTCAATAAAACTCAGTCCCTCGCCCTCATATGTGTTGGCGAGCCTGTTGAATCCGCTCTCTTTCCTGAGCCTTTTTATGAGCCACTTTTCCTCAGCCCTGGGACTTCTCAGCCGTGGGCTTTCATCTATGTATGCCGTAAAAACTTTTTCGATACATTTCAGCGACTTTTCACGGCTGTTGAGCTTTGGAAATATCAGACTGAACATACCGTCCGAATAATCTCTGACAAGTCTTTCCAAGTCCTCATATTTACAGAACCTCATTAGTCAAAAAGCCCCTCCAGCGGAGTTATCTTCATCACACCGCTCTCGATATCCGTTTCAGCCACCACCTCAGGTATCGCAGGGATAAGTCTTACATTTCCCTTTTCATCGGTTATGTGGTAAACATCGTTAGCACCCGTCTGACTTACATCTGTTATCTTTCCGTAGCTTTCACCGCTGTCAGCGTCAACAACTTCAAGACCGATAAGATCCTGAATGAAATAGCAACCCTCATCAAGCTCCACATCATCACGGTCGATATAAAGCACCCTGTTGCGGAGTTTCTGAGCCTCCTCAACAGTGTCAACGCCCTTGACCTTCATCACAACGATATTTTTTGCAACTCTTGAGCGTTCGATCTCCACAGGAGTGCCGCTCTTATAATATAGTGTGTCAAATCCGCAGAGAAATTCCGGCCCGTCGCACCACGGCTGTACCTTTATCTCGCCTTTTATGCCGAACACCGATACTATCTTTCCTGCCTCAAGATATTTCTTTACGTCCATTTTGATTACCTCCCGATGACATTTCCTCTTTTTTATTGATTGTAACATATTTTTTCACCCTTTGCAACGCTTGAACTGCGTTGTTATGCACCTTCAAAGGGATATTTACAAAAAGTTTATTAATTACAATTCGGTTACTTGAAACGAACTTTGCCCACCTCTTTTGTACAAAATCACCATTAAAACCTGTGATTTAACAAAAAATTCACACATAGAGGAGTAAAATGTGTTACAATTTGTAATATATCGAACCGCAGACCAGTGCTTGAAACTGCGGTATAAAAGTTTTTTTGCATATTTTCACTATAAAACACTTGCAAAACATATCGTTTTTTGTTATAATAACAATGTGCAGACATCTGCCCTTATGGGGTAATTATGCCCATGGCAGAACTTAGGTCGAAAATTTTTGCAAGTAGAGGGGAATAACTTATGTCAAACAGATTATTTCAGAGCGTTGTTCATCAGATGCGTGACACTATCGACTGCGTCATAGGCGTAATAGATGAGAACGCAACTATCATTGCCTGCTCTGAGCTTTCACAGATCGGAACGACTAACGAATTCGTTTCGTTAGATCTGGGCGATTCACACGACATTTTTGTTAGAGACGGTTATACCTATAAGCCATTCGGTGCTCATATGAAACCTGACTATGCTGTTTTCGTTGAGGGAACAGACGAGGTGGCAGCAAAGTATGCGAGCATACTTGCCATTACTCTTTCCAGCATAAAGCAGTATTATGACGAAAAATACGACAGAAACAATTTCATCAAGAACGTAGTGCTTGACAACGTGCTGCCGGGCGACGTTCATGTTAAAGCGAGAGAGCTGCATTTCAGTGCCGACATTTCAAGAGTGGTGCTGCTCATCAGGATACTCTCCACAAATGACGTTTCAGCCTACGACGTTATCCAGAACCTTTTCCCTGACAAGTCTAAGGACTTCGTTTTCAACATCACCGAGAGCGATATCGTGCTCGTTAAGGAAGTTGCAAACGGCGTTGAGTCAAAGGATCTTGAAAAGCTGGCACGTTCTATTTCCGATACCCTTTCAAGCGAGTTCTATACAAGAGTCACTGTGGGTATAGGAACAGTAGTCGAGGGCGTCAAGGACCTTGCAAGAAGTTTCAAGGAGGCTCAGATAGCTCTTGAGGTAGGAAAGGTGTTCGATACTGACAAGAATATCGTTTCTTATGATAATCTTGGTATCGCAAGACTTATCTATCACCTGCCTACAACGCTCTGCGAAACATTCCTCAAGGAAGTTTTCAAGAAAGGCTCTATCGAGTCACTGGATCATGAAACACTTTTCACTATCCAGAAGTTCTTTGAGAACAACCTGAACGTTTCTGAAACTTCAAGAAAACTGTTTGTTCACAGAAATACTCTTGTGTACAGACTTGAAAAAATCAAAAAGCTCACGGGCCTTGACCTGAGAGAGTTCGACCATGCTATCATCTTTAAGATAGCCCTTATGGTAAAGAAATATCTCTCTGCTAACCCTGTCAAGTTCTAAGTTTCTATGAGCGGAAAAGAGGCTTGCTTGCCTCTGTAAAACTAAGGCGGTGTAAATTTTGGTAGAGTTTAAAGACGTGTCCGTCACCTATTCAAGCGGTGTGGACGCTCTGAACAAAGTAAACCTGAAGATAAACGACGGCGACTTCGCTTTCGTGGTAGGACCTTCAGGTGCCGGTAAATCAACACTTATCAAGCTGGTTCTTAAAGAGATAGATGCGACCAGCGGCACAGTAATGGTAAACGGCTTTAATCTGAAAAAGCTGAGAAGAAGAAAGATACCTGCACTTCGCAGAACTATCGGCGTTGTTTTTCAGGATTTCAGACTTATCCCTACAATGACAGTTTATGAGAACGTGGCTTTCGTGCTGAGAGTTATCGACGCACCTGCAAAGTACATAAGAAGTCGTGTTCCATATGTTATAAGCCTTGTGGGTCTTTCCGATAAGGCAAAAAGCTATCCGACTGAGCTTTCAGGCGGCGAGCAGCAGCGTGTGGCTCTGGCGAGAGCACTTGTGAACGACCCTCAGCTCATCATTGCCGATGAGCCTACAGGTAATATCGACCCTGCTCTTTCATATGAGATAGTGGAACTTCTCAAAGGCATAAACGAGTGCGGCACTACCATTCTTATGGTAACTCACGAGCACGACCTTGTCCGCTATTTCGGAGGCAGAATTATCAACATCAACAAAGGTCAGATCGCCTTTGACGAAGTGATAGGAGGCTCCAATGAAAGCAAGTAGTTTCAGATATCTTATAAATCAGGGTTTTAAGGGCATTTGGAAAAACAGAATGATGACTTTTGCATCTTTCTGTATACTGCTCGTTTCCCTGCTTATGGTAGGTACTTCGGTGCTTGTGTCTATAAACCTTACAAGGATAATCGGCGGCATCGAGGACAAGAGCGAGGTCATCGTTATCGTCAAGGACGGCACAAGTCAGGCTGATATGCAGACCCTTGAGAACAAGCTCAAAGAGGTCGGAAATATCAATACGGTGAGCCTTTATTCAAAGGACGAGGCGTGGAAAAATATGCTCAAGGGCATGACAGACGAGGAAAAGGATTTCTTTCAGTATGCTGACGATAACCCGCTGCCTGATACTTACAAGGTAACGGTAAAGGATATCGAGAAGATGAGCGAGACCACCACTCAGATAGAGACCTTTGACAATGTTGACTCAACAAAGTCCCCTACAGCATTTGCTGATATCCTTATCAGTATCAGAAGAATATTTACGATAGTTGCCTTTGCGGTCATTGTGGCACTTGTTGTGGTTTGTCTGATAATCATTTCAAACACCACCAGAGCAAGCGTTTTCGCAAGACGTAAGGAAATAAATATTATGAAATATGTAGGTGCTACCAACAGCTTTATCAGAATACCTTTCTTTATCGAGGGTATGATAGTTGGTCTGCTGGCTGCCGCAGGTGCTCTGCTGCTGACAAAGTTCGCCTACGAGGGAATTTACAACATCTTTAATGATGACTTCAAACTCTGGAGCATTCTCGGCGTTCAGAATTTGTATTCGTTCAAGTCCCTTATGCTCCCTGTCGCTGCGTCTTACCTTATCGCAGGTGCCGTTATCGGTGCGGTGGGTACTTCTATAAGCACAGGAAAGCACCTTAAAGTGTAATACATTTGCCAAAAGAAAGACAGAAGGCAGGCTATGATCCAAAGGGGTTTTTAGACTGCCTTTTGTTGCAATTTATAATACATTTCGCTTATAGACAAAAAGATATGATAAGCAAGATGTATATAGCCGCAAGGCTATGGAAACGTGTGAAAATGGTCTTTTTTAAGACGGAGGAAAATATGAAAACAGGTATATTCACGATGAAACGTGTGCTGGCTTTCGCCGTGGCAGTCGTCGCATCTATGACGGTGCTTGCAGGTGGTGCTCAGCCGCTTATGACAACGCAGAATGTAGCTGCGGAAAGTCAGGCAATAAAAAATAACAAGAAAAAAATATCCTCTGCCAAGGATAAGATAAGCGAGCTTGAGAAAAAACAGGCCGAGCTGGACGATCAGATAAGCAGCACAAAGGACGACATCTCAAAGGAAGAGGAAAATCAAAAGGCGATACAGGAGCAGATAGAAACTGTTCAGGAAACTATCCTTACACTTGAGGATTCTATCGCCGACCTTGAAACTGAGATCGCTGACCTTGAAGAGGCTATCGCAAAAAGCGAAATAAAGATAAAAAACAAAAAGGCAGAGATAGAAGAGGGCGTTGTTGATTTCAAGCAGCGTCTTAGAGCAATGTATATTGCAGGAAACAGTTCCTACACCGATATTCTCATCGGTTCGACGGACTTTTATGATATGCTTATGAAAATAGAGCTTGTCAAGAGGGTGGCTGACCATGACAACACCATGATAGACGGGCTCGTGGAGCTGAAGGGCGAATATGAGTCCCAAGAGGCTGAGCTTGAGGCTAACAAGACTGACCTTGAAACAAACAAGACTGACCTTGAAGAGCAAAAGACCTACCACACTGAGCAGAAGAAAAAGCTTGACGATCTGTATGCACAAAGTCAGGCTGCTATCGACCAGCTTGAGGAGGACAAGGCGGCTTATGAGGCTAACAAAGAGCAGATAAACAAGGAACAGGAAGACTTTGAGGCTCAGCTGCAAAAGCTTTACAAAGAGCAGGAAGAGATCAAGAAAAAGGAAGAAGAGGAACGAAAGAGAAAAGAGGAAGAGGAAAGAAAGAAGAGAGAAGAGGAAGAAAGAAAACGTCAGCAGCAGTTACAGCAACAGCAGAACAGCAACGGCAACTCTTCATCTTCAAACGGCGGCGGAACGACCTCCAACAGCGGTCAGTCTTCCACCAACAACAGCGATTACAACTATACCGACAAGAGCCAGTTCACATGGCCTGTGCCGGGTTATTATCATATTTCCTACGGCGTCGGCTGGCGTTGGGGTGCTTATCACAAGGGTATCGATATTTGGTCACCGGGAATAAGAGGTGCAAAGATATGTGCTGCCGCTGAGGGCACTGTTATACTGGTCAGCAACACCTGCACCCATGACTACGGCAAGAACGGTTCATGCGGCTGCGGAGGCGGATATGGAAACTACTGCATAATCGACCACGGCAACGGCTACTGGACGCTTTACGGTCACTCACAGTACATGAGCGTAAAGCAGGGTCAGCACGTCAACAAGGGCGACGTTTTGGGTATTGTCGGCTCAACAGGATATTCAACAGGCGATCATCTGCACTTTGAAGTGCGTCTTAACGGAGTGGCTCAGAACCCTTCAAATTATGTATAAGACCGTCTGAAAGCATAACCACACAACCAAAGGAGTCTTTTATTTCATGAACAGGCTGTATAGCTTAAAACGCATTCTCACTTTTATTATCGCTTTTGCAGTTACCGCAGGTATCGCAGGCAGCAGCTACAATTCATCACTGAAAATAACTTCTGCTGACGCTGAATACTCTCAGGCTGAGGAAAACACCGAGTCTGCTGCTGATGAGGGTCAGCAGCAGGGAGAAGATCAGACCAGCGGCGAACAGACAAGCAGCGATGATAATTCTCAGCAGGAGAGCAGTTCAACGGGATTTGACATTACTCAGTATGCTGAACAGCTCAGGGAGATCTCCAAGAAACAGCAGGAGATAAATGAGCAAATGGATAAATATAATGATGATATTGAGGAAAACGAAAAGCAGCAGAAACTTCTGAAAGAAAAAATCGATTCGGTAAATGACGAGATAGACGTGCTCAACTCGTATATGACCGCTTTGGAACTACAAATAAACACGAACGAGCGAAACATTGCAAAAAAGCAGGAAGAGATAGACAAAGGCATAGAGGATTTCAAGCAGAGGCTCAGGGCAATGTATATCGCAGGCTCTGACAGCTACACCACTATGCTTTTGGAGTCGGACAGCTTTTATGATATCCTCATGAGGCTTGAACTTATCAAGCGTGTGGCACATCATGACGACACGATGATAGACAACCTCACAAAACTCAAAACAGAGTATGAGGATATGCAAAAAGACCTTGACAAGCAGAAAACTGAATATGACGCTCAGTACACACAGTATACTCAGCAGAAAGAAATGCTCAGTCAGCTTTACCGCTCAAGCACAAAGACTCAGCAGGAACTGAAGTCTAAGCAGAAAAAGCTAAAGGAGCAGAATGAGGCTTATGAGGCAGAGCGTGAATCCTTTGAGGGCAGTCTTTCGGGCATACTGAAATCTTCAGGCTCAGGGGGAACGGCAAGGGACAACGAGGTTTCTGCGACAATGGCACTTGCAGACGTAAAGCTTGACGAGCTGCACAAGAGCATAAGTGAGAGGCTTGAAAAGGGCGAAAAGCTCGGCGAATACGAGGCTGATTACTACTTTGCATGGCCTGTGCCGGGTTCATACTCGGTATCATCGGGCGTGGGAGCACGCTGGGGCTCTTATCATTCGGGACTTGACATTCCTGCGGCTCACGGAACGCCTATACACGCATCTTGCAGCGGCAAGGTAATAAGGATAAACACCACATGCACCCATGACTACGGAAAGGAAAGCTCCTGCGGCTGCGGAGGTGGATACGGTAACTACGTTATAATCGACCACGGCAACGAGTTCATCACCCTGTATGGACACCTTTCTGAGGTAGACGTTGAGGTAGGCGACGAGATAAAGAAGGGCGACGTTATCGGCAAAATGGGTTCAACAGGCTTTTCAACAGGCGACCACCTGCACATTGAGATACGCTATCAGGGATATATCCTTAACCCTGCGTTCTATCTTGATGTTACACAATCATAATTTTACTTCGGCTTTTGAGGCTACGGACAACATGATGTACAGATTAAAACAGAAGAAAAAGGCTGTTAGGCAATAAAAAAAGCTGCTCCAAAAAAACGGAGCAGCTTTTATTTTTTATCTTACTTTGTACCAAAAATTCTGTCGCCTGCGTCGCCAAGACCAGGAACGATATAAGCGTCCTCGTTGAGCTTTTCATCAAGGTTGCCTACATAGATGTCGATATCAGGGTGAGCAGTTCTCAGGGCGTCAAGTCCCTCAGGAGCAGCGATTATGCACATGAACTTGATGTTCTTGCAGCCCTTGTCTTTCAGAAAGTCAACAGCCTGAATTGCTGAGCCGCCTGTTGCGAGCATTGGGTCGCAGACGATAACAAGTCGCTCGTTTATTCTATCAGGGAGCTTGCAGTAATACTCGTGAGGCTCGTGTGTGACCTCGTCACGGTAAAGACCGATATGACCGACCTTTGCAGACGGAACGAGTGCGAGAAGTCCGCTTACCATGCCAAGACCTGCTCTCAGGATAGGCACGATAGCAAGCTTTTTGCCGCAGAGCATTGGGAGCTTTCTTGTGGTGATAGGTGTTTTGACCTCAACGTCCTCAGTTGGCAGATCTCTCATAGCCTCATAGCCCATGAGCATTGCAACTTCTTCAACGAGTATACGGAACTCTCTTGTTCCTGTGTTTTCGTCACGCATAAGTGTTATTTTGTGCTTTACAAGCGGGTGATTGATGATATTTACGTTCCCCATTTTTATGATTTCCTTTCATAGTATATTTTAAATTTACATTTTTGTACGCAGTGACGGGCGAATACCGTTCGCCCCTACGTTTTATTATTTCTTAGCTACACTGCCCTTTTTCTTTGAAAGCATAACGTTTGTGAGTATGCCGAGGATAAGAGCTGCGGCAACTTCGGTGAGGGTTATGTCGCCGAACGTGAGGGTCAGACCGCCGATACCTGCGATTAGGATAACGGACACAACAAAGAGATTTCTGTTATCGTCAAGGTTTGTGTCCTGTATCATTTTAAGACCTGAAACTGCGATAAAGCCATAAAGAGCGATACAAACGCCGCCCATTACGCAGGCAGGGATAGAATCAACGAACGCTACCAGCGGAGTGATGAATGAGAAGAGCATACAGCCTATTGCTGCGGCAAAGATAGTTATTACAGATGCGTTTCCTGTGATAGCAACGCAGGCAACAGACTCGCCGTATGTTGTATTCGGGCAGCCTCCGAACAGTGCACCTGCGATAGAGCCTACGCCGTCGCCAAGGAGTGTTCTTGTAAGGCCAGGCTCTTCAAGAAGGTCATGGTCGATGATAGAAGAAAGGTTCTTATGGTCTGCAACGTGCTCTGCGAAAACTACCAATGCGACCGGCACATAGGCAACAAAGATAGTTGCAAAATATGAGAAGTCGAACTCTTTAAGACCTTTCAGACCTGAAACGAACGCAAAGTCAGGCAGGCTCACAAATGTTTTCAGTGAAACGCTGCCGTCTGTGAGCATATAGCTGCTGAAAACGCTGAAATCTACGATTTTAAGGGCGTCGATATCGCAGACTGTACCGATAACGGTGAAAATAGCTGCGGCTGCATAGCCTGCGAGGATACCGATTATGAACGGGATAAGTCTGAGAGTTTTCTTGCCGTATGTTGAACAAAGCATTACCACTGCAAGGGTGATAAATCCGCAGATAAGAGCCACATATGATGAACCTACAGGCACGTTGGATACAGTTTCGATCATCTCAGGTGTGCCGCTGTCTGTGGAGACTGCATACTCTGTTACCTGCTTTGTGACGTCACCTTTGACGAGGTCGCCGATAGCGTTTCCTGCAAGGGAAAGTCCGATGATAGCAACGGTCGGTCCTATTACCACCGCAGGCATGAGCTTATTGAGCCAGCCAACGCCCACGAATTTTACTACTATTGCGATAACGACATACACAAGTCCTGCAAGGAATGCACCGACGATAAGTCCAAGCATACCAAGCTGCATTGACACGCCGCCTGCAAAGGCTGCTGCCATAGAACCTAAAAAGGCAAATGACGAACCGAGGAACACAGGGCTTTTTCTTTTTGTGAAAAGGATATAGACTATTGTTCCCACACCTGCACCGAACATTGCTGAGGCAGGGGTAAGACCGTTGCCGATAATAAGCGGCACGGCGATGGTCGCCGCAAGGATAGCCAACATCTGCTGAAGTGCGAATACTACCAGCTGACCTGCCTTCGGCTTGTCTGAAACATCAAAAGTAAGTTTCAATATAACACCTCATTCATATTTATTCTTTTCCCATATAAAAGGAAAAATACTTCTTTTCGGCGGCTTTTCCGACACAAACCACCTTTTTAATTTTAACTTATAACAATATTTTTGTCAATGAGCTAAATGCCGTATTTCAGCAGGATTTTTTGTGCGTAATTGCCCATTTTCTTTGACAAATAAGCTATTTTGCGTTATAATAGCAATTGATATATTGTATTATGTGAGGTAACAACATGAAAAATTACAGATATGTTCTTTTTGACCTTGACGGCACGCTTACTGAGTCGGGCGAGGGCATAATAAATTCGGCGGTATACGCACTGAAAAAGTTCGGCATAGAGCCTGAAATGGACACAATGACAAAGTTCCTCGGTCCACCGCTGAAAGATTCCTTCAGGGATTTTTACGGCTTTGATGATGAAAAATGCGAGCAGGCTGTGAAATACTACCGTGAATACTACACCACCAAGGGCATTTTTGAGAACCGTGTTTATGACGGCGTTGAGGAGTGTCTTAAAAAGCTGTCGGAGGCTGGGCTGCACCTTGCGGTGGCGACTTCCAAGCCGCAGGTCTTTGCGGTGAAGATTTTGGAGCATTTTCACCTTGCACAGTATTTTGACTACATAGGCGGTGCGGAGCTTGACGGTTCAAGGAGCGTAAAGGCTGACGTTATCGTGCACACTCTGAAAAACTGCGGAGTTAATGACCGCTCGCAGGTGATAATGGCAGGCGACAGGCATCATGACGTACTGGGTGCAAAGGCTCTTGGCATAGACTGCATCGGTATGCTTTACGGCTACGGCACAAGAGAGGAGCTTTCTCAGGCAGGTGCAGTGTATATCGCAGAAAGCCCTCAGGCGGCGGCTGAGTGGATACTGGGATAAAGAACGCCCCACAAATTTGACAGGTGTACAAAAGAGCAAAAACCTATTGCAAAAGTCAAATGTTTATGATATAATGAAGTAAATATAAGCAAAGAGGAGTTGTTTTCTGTGATAAAGTTTCGCAACCATATAGGGACTATAGGTATATCCACCGGATATCTCAGACAGCTTATCTCGGATACTGCCGAAAGCTGTTTCGGCGTAGCAGGACTTAACGCCTACGGTGCAAAGCAAGGCGTTTCTGCAATGCTAAAAAAAGAGAATACCACAAAGGGCGTTATAATCCGTCAGGACGGCGACGAGCTTATCGTTGACCTTCATATCACTGTGAATTACGGTATCAACGTTGGTGCTATCGTTGACAGTATCATTCACAAGGTCAATTATGTTCTGACAGAGCAGGCAGGAGTCAATGTGAAGTCTGTGAACGTTTACGTTGACGAAATGACAGGCTGACGTTCCGCCTGAGGATATCGATAACAGTATAGGAGGAAAACTATAGTGATAAACGGAGGCTTGCTGCGTGACGCTATCATCAGTGCCGCACACAGCATATCTAACAAGAAAAAATCAGTTGACGAACTTAACGTGTTCCCTGTACCTGACGGAGATACCGGAACAAATATGTCAATGACCATAACAAATTCAGTGGCAGAGCTTGAGAACCTCAGCGATGATACAGACTGCTCAGTTGTTGCGAGCACGGCTGCGTCAGCACTTCTGAGAGGTGCAAGAGGAAATTCAGGCGTTATACTTTCACTTATTTTCAGAGGCTTTGCAAAGGGACTTGCAGGCAAAAAGGAAATGGATGCGAATGAGCTTGTGGAGTCGCTGGAACAGGGCGTTTCAGGGGCTTACAAGTCTGTAATGAAACCTACTGAGGGAACTATCCTGACGGTAGCAAGAGAATCTGCGGAGAAAGCAAGAGAAATGCTCCACTCCACAAACGATCCTATTATTATAATGGAGGAAGTTTGCAAACAGGCTGAACTCTCACTGAACGAAACCCCAAAGTTGCTCCCTGCACTGGCTAAGGCAGGCGTTGTTGACGCAGGCGGAAAGGGTCTGCTCATCATCTTTGAGGCGATGAGAGATGTATTCAAGGGCGGCGAGATAGTAAAGGCTGACGCTCCTGCACCGAAACAGCAGGTAACAGTTGACACATTTGCGGCAACTGTTGGTCAGTATGACTGTGAGATACACTTCACATACTGCACTGAAATGATAATCACAAAGAAGGCTGACGCTGACGATTCATCAAAGCTCAGGGCTTATCTTGAAACTATCGGTGACTGCGTTGTAGTTGTTGAGGACGATGAGATAATAAAGGTACACGTTCACACAAATGACCCTGGTAAGGCAATACAGAAGGGTCTTGAATTTGGTTATATCAATCTGCCGAAGATTGAGAACATGAAACTTCAGCACAAGGCAAGGCAGAAAGAGGCTAAGCAGGAGTTCGTTCCTGCAAAACCTGAAAAGCAGTACGGCTTTGTTGCAGTTGCGGCAGGAAACGGAATAGAGTCAATGTTCAGAGATATCGGCGTTGACTGCATCGTTAAGGGCGGACAGACCATGAACCCGTCCACGGAAGATATACTTGCGGCGATAATGTCATGCCCTGCTGAAACAGTTTTCGTTCTGCCTAACAACAAGAACATTATCATGGCAGCTGAGCAGGCTGTTAAGCTTGCAGACAGAAAGGTATGCGTACTTCAGACGAGGACGATACCGCAGGGAATGTCAGCGATGCTGGCGTTTGACCCTGACACTGATTTCAACACAAACCGCATTGAGATGACAAACGCACTTGAGAAAGTTGCCACAGGTCAGGTAACATTTGCGGCGAGGGATTCTGACTATGAGGGTCACGCTATCAAGCAGGGCGAGATACTCTGCATTGAGAACGGCAAGCTTAGCTTTGTAGAAAAGGACGTTTCAAAGGCTGCATACAAGCTTACCAAAAAGCTTGTTAAGGGCGACAGTTCCTTTATCACTATCCTTTACGGTTCTGATGTTACAGACGAGGCGGCTGAGGCGTTGCAAAAGCAGGTATCGGCGAAGTTCTCAAATCTTGATGTAAACCTTATAAACGGCGGTCAGCCTGTTTACTACTACATCATTTCGGTTGAATAAAGACATCAAGGCGGACGGCGGAAAGGCTGTCCGCTTTTTTATGGAGGAAGTATGAGTGATGCTGTGAAGATAAAGTGCCGCAAGTGCCTGCTTGAGGACATGGACGAGAATGATTTTCTCCGTGATATGCGTTCGCACATTGCGGCATATCCTGCGGACAAGAGGGTATCGGAGAACGAATATCGTCGGCGGTTGGATTTTTGCAAGGGCTGTGACAAGCTTGTGGACGGAATGTGCGTTTTATGCGGCTGTTATGTTGAGTTAAGGGCGTTGAAGATAGGTATGCGTTGTGCGGATATAAACAAGAAGTGGTAAATAATTCGGGCAGGTTTGTTGTGCCGCAAAATCGCTGTCGCTCTTTGCGGAATTTACTTTGTTTAATGGGATAGAAAAAAGCGGTGCAGGAGTTATTCTCCGACACCGCTTTGTTGTTTCTTCTGCTTTGTTAGTTCGATTTGCTCGGTTTGGATTTGCCATTCCTCACTCCTCACTCCTAACTCCTCACTTACTCCGCCATTGCCTCTTCCATTTCTTTTATAAGCTCTCCGAACATGGAAAGTGCCTCATTGATAGGCTGAGTTGTTGCCATATCTACTCCTGCACCTTTAAGCAATGAGATAGGATCTGTTGAGCAGCCGCCTTTCAGGAATCCTATATAATCCTTTACAGCAGGCTCGCCATACTTCAATATCCTCTGTGAAAGTGCGATAGCTGCGGAATAGCCTGTTGCATACTGATATACATAATAGTCATAATAGAAGTGCGGTATCCTTGCCCACTCCAATTTTATCTCGTCGTCAAGGACGATGCCGTCGCCGAAATAAAGCTTATTAAGCTCGCCGTAAAGCTCGTTCAGTCCTTCGGCTGTCAGGCTCTCCCCTGCCGCTGCCATCTCGTTTATCTTCAGCTCAAATTCTGCGAACATGGTCTGACGATAAAGTGTGGTACGGAACTGCTCAAGGAAGTAGTTTATAAGATACGCTCTCTGCTTTTTATCCTCTGTATTTTTCAGCAGATACTGCATGAGCAATGCCTCGTTGCAAGTTGAGGCTACCTCTGCCACGAAGATAACGTAATCTGAATATACCACAGGCTGATTTTTGTTTGACAGATATGAGTGGATAGCGTGACCCATTTCATGTGCCAGCGTGAACATACAGTTGAGCGTATCCTTATGATTGAGCAGCACATAAGGGTGCACCCTTGCTCCTGCGGAATATGCTCCGCTTGTTTTGCCCTCGTTCTCGTAAACGTCTATCCAGCGGTTCTCAAAGCCCTCTCTGAGTATGTTGAGATAATTCTCGCCCATTGGTGCAAGGGCTTTCAGGACAGTTTCCTTAGCCTCTTCAAAGGTTATCTTCATATCAGCGTCAGGAACGACTGGCGTATAAAGATCATAGAAATGCAGCTCGTCAACACCAAGAAGTTTCTTTCTCAGTGCAACGTAGTCATACATATAGTGCATATTTTCATGCACAGCCTCGATAAGATTTTTGTAAACTGAAACAGGCACTTCTGTACCGTCCAGTGCAGCCTCAAGGCTTGAATCATATTTTCTTGCCTTTGCATAGAAGTTCACTGCCTTCACCTGAGCCGACAATGTTGCTGCACAGGTGTTCTTGAACTTATCAAATGTGCTGTACATAGATTCAAACGCTGACTTTCTCAGCACTCTGTCCTCGCTCTGTACCAGTGGGATATAACTGCCGTGTGTGACCTGATGAGCCTTGCCGTCTTTGTCAACAGCGTCAGGGAAACGCAAGTCTGCATCAGAAAACATAGAGTATATATTTTCAGGCGACTGACCCATTTCGCCAGTGAGGGCAAGTATCTTCTCCTCAGCCTCAGAGAGGATATGAGCCTTTTTGCGGCGGAGCTTATCAAGTGCACGCTTATAAAGTTTAAGCTCAGGTTTCTCCTCATAGAACTTGTCGAGCTTTTCCTCCTCGATAGAAATTATCTCAGGTGTTTCAAAGCTGCCTGCTGAATTTACTGCCACATAGGCGTTCATAAGCTGACCGAGAAAGCCCTGATACTTTGCATTTGCAGTATCCTCGTCAGAACGTCTTTGAGCATAGTTGCCAAGGCTGTCGCAGAGGACTGATATCTCGTCAGAAAGCTGCATAAAATCATAGAGCATCTGAGCACTCTCGCCAAGTCTGCCCTTGAAAGCCGCTATCCTCTCAGGCATAGCCTTCAGCTTTTGCAGATCCTCCGCCCACTTTTCGTCAGTTGGGTAAATATCCTCCAGTGCCCATTTGAACTGTTCAGGCACTTCACTTCTCTTAGGTATTCTTTCCTCGCTCATTTTCATGACCTCGTTTCTATTATAATAGGTATAATTAATTTGCGTAACGCTGGTTACATTATACCCCATTGACGTACTTTTGTCAAATTAGGGCAGGGAAACTGTAAAATAATACACGATACAAATAAAAATACGCCCTACACAAAGTAGAGCGTATTTTTGGTGCAGGGACACGTCCAACGCAGTAAAGACAAAAAAAAATACACCCAGCGGCATAAAGCTAGGTGTACAAAAAAGCCGTGGCGGGAAATGCCCGTCACGGCGACAACAAACTATGGGTTTCACAAACTTTATGAGCGGCAATAAAAAAATACACCTTACACAAAGTAAGGCGTATTTGGGTGCAGGGACACGTCCCTGCTGGTGCCGGTGACCGGGGTCGAACCGGTACGGTATCGCTACCATCGGATTTTGAGTCCGACACGTCTGCCAATTCCATCACACCGGCACATAACATTATGATTATATCACACTTTTTCCAATTTGTCAAGCAAACTTAAATCAAATTCTTCTTTTTCCTGTTTGTCTATTTTCAACATAAAACATATTTGACGGCTATTGACTTTTGGAGATTATTATGATATAATAAAATTCAAGGCAGCTGAGGAGCAAATCCTCTCCGACATCGGCAATTACGGACAGGCTGCCGCAAAATCATTAGGAGGGATCTACCGTGAATATAAATGAAATGACAGTGCTTATATGCGACGATTCAATGTTCGCACGCAAAAAGCTCAGTATGTCTATTTCTGGATTTGGAGTAAAAGCCGTTTATGAGGCAGCCGACGGTGAGGAGGCTGTAAGCAAATATAAGGAGTTCAAGCCTGATGTGGTGTTTATGGATATCATCATGCCTAAGGTAACCGGTCTGGAGGCTCTTAAACAGATAGTCGCTGATGACCCTGACGCTAAGGTCATAATGGCATCTTCTGTCGGCACTCAGAGCCATTTGAAGGACGCTCTTAAATCAGGTGCAGTGGACTTTTTGCAGAAACCTATCGCTGACAGCGACGCACTCAAGGTGCTGGAAAACGTTGCAAAGGGGGTTTTGTAAATGTTTGCTCAGTTTTTTGGAGGCTACCTCTTCAACCACAAGCTTTGCACAGCCGAAGACCTTACTCAGGCTTTCGAGGCTAAAAAACATACAAGACTTCGCCTTGGCGTTCTCGCTATAAATGCCGGTCTTATGACCGCCGAACAGGTCGAGCACGTCAACATCACTCAGCAAAGCGTTGATAAGCGTTTCGGCGACCTTGCTGTAGAACTTGGCTATGTCACCGCTGACGACGTTGAAAAGCTGCTTGCTCAGCAGCCTACAGACTACCTGCTCTTGGGTCAGACGCTCGTTAATAACGGTGCTCTTACAAATGCTGAGTTTGAAAAGGCTCTCAAGGATTATAAGACCGAGAACCAGATAACTGACGATATATCCGACAACCAGACGGAAACTCTCCACAACCTTATCAATGAGTTCTATCACTTTGATACTGCCGAGAATGCCCGTATCTGCACGGATTATGCCACCCTGCTCTTCAAGAACCTTATCAGATTTATCGGCGACGATTTCACCCCTATGGAGGCGTCTGTTATAAAGAATTTTGCCGCTGAGCATATCGTTGTTCAGAAGATAAGCGGAAACTATGACGCAGAGGCTTGCATTGCTGCTGACTCTAAGGCTTATATGGCTTTCGCTGAGAGATTTGCTAAGGAAAGCTTTACCGAGGTCGATGACTTTGTGAACGCTACAGCAGGCGAGTTTTTGAACATCAATGACGGTCTGTTCGTTGTAAATGAGTCTAACGAGCACGGCGTTGAACTTACGCTTACCCCACAGGAGTTCTTGACAAATGGCGAGCTTGCTTTGTCAGGTACTGCTTTCTGTATCCCTGTGAACTATCCGTTCGGCAAGCTGAACTTCATTATTGCCACCTGATAAATTTTTTACAAGTACATAATATCCGCCGCTGTTCAGCTTTGTTCGGCGGCGTTGATATTGTTTGCCTTTTTTATAACTTTTTTTCAAAAACACTTGAAATTTTTATGAGGGTGTGTTATAATATTAGGGTAACAAAAGTTAGATTGATATGATTCAGTTATTGTTCCTCATCAATCCGAGATATAGGTGTGCGGGTCCTGTGCAATGAAACGCTGTGAACCATGTCAGGCGGGGAACCGAGCAGCATTAAGCGGTTTGTTTCGTGTGTCACAGTTCCGCCCGCACGCCCATATGTCGGATTGATTTTTTTATTTTCTTGATTGGAGTGAGAGTTTTGTATCAGGCGTTGTACAGAAAATGGCGTCCAATGTCCTTTGATGACGTTGTGTCACAGCCCCATATAACAACTACTCTCAAAAATCAGATAAAAAGCGGCAAGACTGCTCACGCTTACCTTTTTACAGGCTCAAGAGGAACGGGTAAGACCACTTGTGCGAGAATTTTCGCCAAGGCTATAAACTGCCTGAACCCACATGACGGCGAACCATGCCTTGAATGTGACATCTGCAAAAATGCCGACAGCGGTGCTCTTTCCGACATAATCGAGATAGACGCTGCCTCAAACTCAAAGGTAGACGATATCAGAGAACTTCGTGAGGGCGTTGTTTATACGCCTGAGATATGTAAATATAAGGTATATATCATAGACGAGGTACATATGCTTTCGCCAGGTGCATTCAATGCACTGCTGAAAACAATGGAAGAACCTCCGCCGCACGTCAAGTTCATTCTTGCCACAACGGAGATACATAAAGTTCCTGCGACTATCGTGTCAAGATGTCAGCATTTTGACTTTCATAGGATAAGAAACGAGGATATCGTTTCAAGACTTATGTATATCGCCTCACAGGAGGGCTTTACACTCCATGAGGACGCCGCAGGCATGATAGCAAGACTGTCAGACGGCGGTATGCGTGACGCACTTTCACTTCTTGACCAGTGCGTTGCCTATGAAAATGACATTACCCTTGATGTGGTTTCTTCTGCATCTGGAATTGCGGGACGTGACTATCTTTTTGACATTCTTGAAAAGATAGCAGATAAAGACGCCGCAGGTGCTCTCAGGGTGGTTGACACGCTTTATGATATGTCAAAGGACCTGAAAGTGCTGGCGGGTGAGCTGCTGGCTCAGATGAGAAATGTCATGCTCATCAAAACTATCGATAATAACAAAGATCTTATAACCTGTCTGCCTGAGGAATATGACAGACTTTGCCGCATTGCGGAACGCATGAAACTGGACGAGATACTGGGGGATATTAATGTTCTTCAAGAGTGCAGCGAGCGTTTTGCAAAGAGCACTTCAAAGCGTATCGAGCTTGAAATGTGCATTATAAAACTGTGCGGAGCTGCACAGAAGAGCGGCGGTGCTGTTCAGACAGTTTCAGGAGGAGCAGAGGTCACTGCACTTCTTAACAGGATATCTCAGCTTGAGAACGCTCTGAAAAACGGTGCTGTACCGCAGGCTCAGCCGCAGTCAGCCCCACCTGTAAGGCAGGAGCAAGCTCCACCGCCAAAGCCTGTTGACCCTGATTTTAAGAAAATGAAAGCCAGCGACTTCAAGCTTGTGCAGACGTGGGACAGTATTGTGGAGCAGGTAAAACAGACAAACCCTGCAATAGGCTGTTTTTTGGTCAATTCAAAGGCATATATGTGTCAGAACGTGCTGCTTATGATAGTGCACAATGACTTTTATCTCAAAAAATTCAAGGCAAGCGGCGACGCCGTGGTGCTAAATGAGATACTGAAAAATAATTTCGGACAAAACTTCACTATCAAGGTGAAATCCGCCAAGAATGTCGCACCTGAGGATACGGAAAATCCTATCAATCAGCTGCTTGAAAAGGCGAAAAAGCTTGATATTGAGGTTGATATAAAAAAATAATTTTGAATATAAGGAGTTTTTAAAATGAAAGCAAGACTTCCACAGGGAATGGGCAAAGGTCCTTCCAATAACATGAATCAGATGCTCAAGCAGGCTCAGAAAATGCAGGACGAGATCACAGCTCTTCAGGCAGATCTTGAGCAGAGAGAGTTCACAGGCACAGCCGGCGGCGGAGTTGTTGAGGTAACTATCAACGGCAAGAGAAACGTTCTCAAGCTGGATATCAAGCCTGAGGTCGTTGATCCTGAGGACGTTGAAACACTTCAGGACCTCGTTATGGCAGCTTTCAATCAGGCTGTTGCTAACCTTGACGAGGTAAGCGATACAGAAATGCAGAAACTCACAGGCGGAGTATCATTCCCAGGTCTGTTCTAATGGCTGAATCAAATGCACTGCCACTGGTACTTCTGTCGGAACAGTTTGCAAAGCTCCCTGGTATCGGCATGAAAACCGCTCAGAGGCTTGCATACCATGTCATGTCCATGACTGACGAAGAGGCGTCCCAATTTGCGGCAGCTATCACCAACGCACATAAAAGCGTGCATCTTTGCAGCGTTTGCCAGAACTTTACTGACAAACCAAGATGCCCGATCTGTGCTGACCCAAGGCGAGATCACACCACGGTCTGCGTGGTGGAAGACCCTAAGGATATAGCCGCATTTGAACGCACCAAGGAGTACAAAGGCGTTTACCATGTTTTGCATGGACTTATCTCCCCTATTGACGGAGTTTCCCCTGACAAGCTGAAGATCAAAGAACTGCTCGCAAGAATAGAGCCTGAAAATGTCAGTGAAGTCATTATGGCGACGAACCCAACAGTCGAGGGCGAGGCTACAGCGATGTATATTTCAAAACTGCTGAAACCACTGGGCGTCAAGGTCACAAGACTGGCGTTCGGACTGCCTATAGGCGGCGTTTTGGAGTATGCCGACGAAGTGACGCTTTACAAAGCTTTGGAAAACCGAAACGAAATATAACGAAAAACCTCCCAGATCATTCGGGGAGGTTTTTTTTGCGTCTTAAATTTTTGAAAAACACCGTCAGCGTATCAGCACACTGTTCTTTCAGCACACCTCCGGTACAAAGAGGTTTGTGATTATAAGGCAGCTCAAAAAGGTTCACCACCGAACCGCACGAGCCTGCCTTTTTATCATACGCACCGAAAACCACACGCTCGATACGGGAATTTATTATCGCACCCGTGCACATTGGACACGGCTCTAGGGTGACAAAAAGTTCGCAGTCCATAAGCCGCCAGCCTCCAAGATTTCGGCTCGCCTCCTCAATGGCAACAAGTTCCGCATGGGTCAGCGGCGAACGTCCATACTCACGGCGGTTGAATCCCCTGCCGATTATCTCGCCAGTAGAGCGTTTCACAACCACAGCCCCCACAGGTACTTCCCCCTGCTCGGCAGCGATGTCCGCAAGCTCTAAAGCTTTTTTCATATAAAGTTCGTCCCGTGTCATGTCAGATTATCCTCGCACACACAAACATTGTCACAAGGATAGCGGCTATCCACACAGCGATAGAGTTCGTGGCAATGAAAGACTTCACACGCTTTGTCATGGTCATGAAAGAATTATCATGCTGGATATTGAAAGTCCAGTCACCAAAGCTTGTAAGCCTTGAATACATTACAAGTGACGCACCAACTATGGCAGCACAAACTATGACCTCTGCAATTTTCGCATAAGGCAGATCGTAAATGACAATATAGCTGAGAACAAAATTGGTAATATGTGCACAAATGCTCATACTGATAGCGGTCACGACTGAGCCTGTTCTTATGGTGAAAAGTCCGAGAACAGCCGAACAGCAAACAACAAATGGCAGGTATGTAATATCATAGTAGCATAGACCATTTACAAAAGCGGTTATGAGTATTGCGAAAGTATCGCCAAACTGCCTAAAAGTCTGCAAAATAACGCCCCTGAACAGAATTTCCTGAATTATAGGGACAATTATAGCAAAAAATGCAAAGGATATCACCGCTGTGATAGGGTCGGTGGAAAATACAAGGATAGAATAAATACCGTCAACGTGCACCGCAGAAAACAGCAGGCTGAGGATATACTGCCCTACTCTTCCCACAACGATTATCACCATCATAATGACAATGGCAGTTCCACGCATTTTTTCGTAGCCCTTTGAATTAGCAAAAACGACTTTGTTTGGTATTTTTGTAACAAGCTTGAAAATAAGTCCCGGCACAGCGAATTTCGCAACAAAAAGCAGTCCCAAAACCGTGGTCATCAGTACGTCATATCTGCTGTAATCGCCGCCCACCTGAGAAAAATATACAAATCCACCTGTGGTATCAGGAGCATATTTATTCACCAAAACATAGTTTAAAACATCGATAAGCAGCATCACCACAAGACAAACGCCCAGCAAGCTGCAGCATTTGAGCATCGAGATACGTTCTGCGACCTCCGCTTTGTGAGGCACAAAACCCTCGCCGTCTATGTAAGAATGTTCTCTAGTGTCATGGATAAACTGAAAGCCAAATGAGTTCTGAGGATTTGAACGCCACTTGGCAAAGGACTCTTTATATTCATCGCTCTGATTTTGATAAGTCGTGTCCTGTGCAACGTCTATCATGTAGTCTTTAGTTTTGATATCGTTCAAATTCTCGCCTCCATTTACTTTATTATACCATACCAAAGACCGATTTTAAAGCAAACGCACATCATTTAACTCATTATTCATAATATTTTAAGACAAAAAAATCGGGCACTTTAAAAGTACCCGATTTTCATATAGAAAACTTAAATTAGTCTCTAACAGCTGTAACGACGCCAGAACCTACTGTTCTACCACCCTCACGGATAGCGAAACGAAGTCCCTCTTCGATAGCGATTGGAGTGATGAGCTCAACGTCCATCTCTACGTTATCGCCAGGCATGCACATTTCCTTGTCAGCAGGAAGTGTGATAACGCCAGTAACGTCTGTTGTTCTGAAATAGAACTGTGGTCTGTAGTTGTTGAAGAATGGAGTATGACGGCCGCCCTCTTCCTTCTTCAGAACGTAAACCTGACCTGAGAACTTTGTATATGGGTGAATGGAACCTGGCTTACAAAGAACCTGACCTCTCTGAATGTCAGATCTCTGGATACCACGGAGAAGTGCACCGATGTTGTCGCCTGCCTCAGCGTAGTCGAGGATCTTTCTGAACATCTCGATACCTGTTACAACAGTCTTTGGTCTCTCAGTTGAAAGTCCGAGGATCTCAACTTCGTCACCAGTCTTGAGCTGACCTCTTTCAACTCTACCAGTAGCAACTGTACCACGGCCTGTGATTGTGAATACGTCCTCAACAGGCATCAGGAATGGGAGATCAGACTTTCTGTCTGGTGTTGGGATGAATGTGTCAACAGCGTCCATAAGGTCAAGAATTGGCTTGTAAGCTGGATCTGAAAGATCATCTGGAGCCTCAAGAGCTGCAAGAGCTGAACCCTTGATGATTGGAGTCTCATCGCCAGGGAAGTCATACTTGTCGAGGAGTTCTCTGATGTCCATCTCAACGAGGTCGAGGAGCTCTTCGTCGTCAACCTGGTCAGCCTTGTTCATGAATACAACGATAGCTGGAACGCCTACCTGTCTAGCGAGAAGGAGGTGCTCTCTTGTCTGAGCCATAGGGCCGTCAGATGCAGCAACTACGAGGATAGCACCGTCCATCTGAGCAGCACCAGTGATCATGTTCTTTACATAGTCAGCGTGGCCTGGGCAGTCAACGTGAGCATAGTGACGATTCTTTGTCTCATACTCAACGTGAGCTGTATTGATTGTAATTCCTCTCTCTCTCTCCTCTGGAGCTGAGTCGATGTTGTTGTAATCCTTCTTCTCAGCAAGACCTTCAAGAGCAAGAGTCTTTGTGATAGCAGCAGTAAGAGTTGTCTTACCGTGGTCAACGTGACCGATTGTACCAATGTTAACGTGTGGTTTGGTTCTTTCGAAATGTGCCTTTGCCATAGGAATATTCCTCCTTAAAATTTAATAGTTTCCGATTTAACATACCGTAGTATAATTATATCAAATAAAAAGCTAATTTGCAATAGAAAAACAGAAATTTTTCCGCAAAATTATTCGCCCTTATTTCTTGATGCCATGATCTTCTCAGAGATAGACTTTGGTACCTGAATGTAGCTGTCAGGCTCCATTGTGTACTGGCCACGGCCCTGTGTCTTAGAACGCAGGTCATTTGAGTAACCGAACATTTCAGACAGTGGAACGAGAGCGTCTACCTGAACAGCACCTGTTCTCTGCTCCTGACCGAGGATCTGACCACGACGGGAGTTGAGGTCGCCGATAACTGTTCCGAGATAATCATCAGGAGCGATAACGCAAACCTTCATGATAGGCTCAAGAATGATTGGTGATGCCTTTCTCATGGCCTCCTTGAACGCCATAGAACCAGCGATCTTAAATGCCATTTCAGAAGAGTCAACTTCGTGATAAGAACCGTCATACAGCTCGACCTTAACGTCAACTACCTGGAAACCAGCGAGAACGCCGTTCTCCATAGCACCCCTGATACCTGCATCAACTGCTGGGATGTATTCCTTAGGAATAGCACCGCCGACAACCTTGTTGATGAACTCATAGCCCTTACCGGACTCATTAGGCTCAACGTTGATCTTAACATGACCGTACTGACCCTTACCACCTGACTGCTTAGCGTACTTGTAATCAACGCTTGCAGGAGCAGTAATTGTTTCCTTATATGAAACCTGAGGAGCACCGACATTAGCCTCTACCTTGAACTCACGGAGAAGTCTGTCTACGATGATCTCAAGGTGCAGCTCGCCCATTCCGGCGATAATTGTCTGACCTGTTTCCTCAGAAGTATAAGTTCTGAATGTTGGGTCCTCTTCAGCAAGCTTTGCAAGAGCGATACCCATCTTTTCCTGACCTGCCTTAGTCTTAGGCTCGATAGCGAGCTGGATAACAGGCTCAGGGAATTCCATTGACTCAAGAAGTACAGGGTGCTCTTCATCACAAAGAGTGTCACCTGTTGTTGTGTTCTTCAGACCGATAGCAGCACCGATATCACCAGCGTAAATTGTGTCGATATCTTTTCTTGCGTTAGAGTGCATTTGAACGATTCTTCCGATTCTCTCGTCCTTGTCCTTAGTGGAGTTATAAACTGTAGAACCGGCTGTCAGAACACCTGAATAAACTCTGAAGTAGCAGAGCTTACCAACGAATGGGTCTGTAGCGATCTTGAATGCGAGAGCAGCGAATGGCTGATCGTCGCCTGAGATTCTCTCAACTTCCTCACCTGTGTTTACGTCAGTACCCTTGATGTGTGGTACGTCGATAGGTGAAGGCATATAATCTACAATAGCGTCGAGAAGTTTCTGAACGCCCTTGTTTCTGTATGAAGTACCGCAGGTAACAGGTACCATTGTGTTAGCAATAGTACTCTTTCTGATTACCTTCTTCATCTCGTCGATAGTGATCTCTTCGTCTGCGAAATACTTCTCAGCGAGATCGTCATCAACTTCTGCAAGATGCTCGATAAGGTCAGCATGATACTGTTCAGCCTTTTCCTTGAGATCCTCAGGGATCTCTTCCTGACGGATATCCTTTCCAAGGTCATCATAGTATACATAAGCCTTCATTTCGAGCAGATCGACGATACCCTTGAAGTCGTCCTCAGCACCGATAGGGAGCTGTATAGGAACGGCGTTGCAATGGAGTCTTTCATGGAGCATTTTCAGTACGTTGTAGAAATCTGCACCCATTATATCCATCTTGTTGACATATACCATTCTTGGTACCTGATAGTTATCAGCCTGTCTCCAAACTGTTTCAGTCTGAGGCTCAACACCACCCTTAGCACAAAGAACTGTTACAGAACCGTCGAGTACACGAAGTGAACGCTCAACCTCAACTGTAAAGTCAACGTGGCCTGGAGTATCTATAATGTTGAGTCTGTGGCCCTTCCAGTAGCAAGTAGTAGCAGCAGAAGTAATTGTGATACCTCTCTCCTTCTCCTGTGCCATCCAGTCCATTGTAGATGCACCGTCGTGTGTTTCACCGATCTTATAGTTTACACCGGTATAAAACAGGATACGCTCTGTAGTAGTAGTCTTGCCGGCGTCGATGTGTGCCATGATACCGATATTACGGTAATCCTGCAATTTACATTCTCTTGCCATATATATCCTCCTTTATACCTCTTACCATCTGTAATGAGCGAAAGCCTTGTTAGCTTCAGCCATCTTATGAGTTTCGTCACGCTTCTTGCATGAACCGCCAACGCCGTTAAGAGCGTCGAGGATCTCTGCTGCGAGTCTTTCTCTCATTGTGTCCTCGTTTCTCTCACGAGAATACTTTGTTATCCATCTCAGACCAAGTGTCTGTCTTCTGTCAGGACGAACCTCCATTGGTACCTGGTAAGTTGCACCGCCTACACGGCGAGCCTTAACCTCCAGCTCAGGCATAATGTTATCCATAGCCTCCTGGAATACTTCAAGAGCAGGTCTGCCTGTCTTTTCTTCGACAATTTCAAATGCTCCGTAAACGATCTTCTGGGCAACACCCTTCTTACCGTCGAGCATGATGTTGTTTACAAGACGTGTAACAAGCTTAGAATTGTATACTGGATCCTGGAGCACGTCTCTCTTTGTAACTCTACCTCTTCTTGGCACTTTAATTCCCTCCTTCACAAATAATGAATTCACAGGTACTCGCTCTGTAACCACGGCACACAGCCGTTTTACAGCCCCGTCAGTTCCTTGTAGAGTCAACTAATATATATTAATCACTCCACATAAACTGTGGTCTTCGCAGTATGCGACAATGAGTTATTACCTTGTTACTTATTTGAGCTTTTCAGTATTTAATTACTTGGCTGCTCCTGCCTTTGGTCTCTTAGCACCATACTTGGATCTCGCCTGCATTCTCTTAGCAACGCCCTGAGCGTCGAGAGTGCCTCTGATGATGTGATATCTTACACCAGGGAGGTCCTTAACACGTCCGCCTCTGATAAGAACAACGGAGTGCTCCTGAAGATTGTGTCCGATACCAGGGATGTAAGCTGTAACTTCGTTTCCGTTTGTGAGCTTAACTCTGGCAACCTTTCTCATAGCTGAGTTTGGCTTTTTAGGTGTAGCAGTTCTTACTACTGTGCAAACGCCACGCTTCTGTGGGCAGCTCTGATCGATAACTACCTTCTTCTTTGAGTTGAAACCCTTCTGAAGAGCAGGAGCTGTAGACTTGTCTGCAAGGACATTTCTTCCTTTTCTTACTAACTGGTTAAAGGTTGGCATATTTTCTCTCCTTTCATAGATTTGATACTATACGCCGACATATAATTCATCAGCATACTTGATTATTATACACCATTGTCCGCAGCTTGTCAAGCACTTTTTCTTGACTTTTTTAACTTTTTGAAAATTCCAGTTAAATTTTCTGTCAAAAGCTATAAAAAGCACAGGGCAGCGGCTTTTCACGCCCTGCCCTGCTGTAATCCTGTCTATATACTATCTTAAATACCGTCCGTTCTGTTATTTTCCTTTGATGATGTCTCCTGAGCCGCCCGGATAGACCACCTCGCCGCTGCGTGTATAGATACTATGATAGGTCATCACAACGTCACTGTTATCTGTTTTGTCTGATATTTTCTCCGGCGTGTCCACTTCATTGAGATATATTTTAAAGTCGTCGTTAAAAAATGCTGACAGGTGGCTTACAAATCTAACATCCAATATCCACTGCTTATTGTCATCGAAGAAATTCGCCTTATGTGTATATATCCCGTCGAAGTCTTTATCGCCGCTGACGTCCGCCATACTGAATTTCACGGCGTTGTTCCAGTTAGATGTGATGGAGTAATATCTTTCGCCTATCTTAACCACTGCACCTTCATCGGTGGTTTTTACCACTTCTGCTGTAGTGTTTTTATAATCCTTGAGTGGTCTGACCGATATAGGAAAATCTATAGTTATCTTGCTTGTGACGTAATCATAGGCTGAGCAGTTGCTGAGAGCCTGCCATTTGATACCCAAGCTGTCAGTACGCTGCTTATAATTGCTTACGATCTCAACATCGCTGTCTGTGAGCATACCGCCTCTTCCTGCATCGACCGCACATTGCAGCACCTGCTGCTTCATTTTTTTCTCGCCCTCGTCTGTTGAGGTGTCGATATCATGCACTGCTGCCACCGCACTGCACAGCTCTGAATAAAGCTGCGTACCCATACCGTCGCCCTGCCAATCTTCAGTTGTGTCATAGTGGGTCACAATGTCATAAGCTGTCACAAAAGAGATGTCGTCCTCGAACTTTGTGCCGATAACTACTGCCGAGCCTATATCAATATCTTGAGCATAGACTGCCTTGCCCGTGGTCTTATCCTTTACGCCGAAATCCACCTTAAAACGCAGAACTCTGTTTGCAGACATAAGCGACGCCACGTCATAAACGTCCTTGATGTCGTCATTCACTTCTACATATGGCTTTGCAGAGCTATATATCTTATCCACAAAAATATAGCAGTCACCGTTGCTTGTTGCCCCTGCGAAAATACCCTCGATAACTATTTCATCATCTGAGATAAGCTTTAGCAGACCCTCCTCGGCAGCCTTGCCGTAGTCTATCTCCGCTGTTTGTGAGCTATCCTGTGCAGAACTTTCTTCCTGTGCCGCAGAGCTTGCCGAAGGTGTTATCTCTATATCGCCTTCGTCTCTGAAAAGCGTCATTGCACCGCCTGCCACAAGAAGTATCGCCGCAAGCACCGCACCTGCAAGCTGAAAGACTGTAAGTTTTGTTTTCTTTTTCTCTGTAGGCTTGTCATACATAAGCACACTCTCCTTCCAATCCGAAGGAGTTTTTATACAGTAAAAAGCATTTATCTTTTTCATTTGCTGCCCCTTTCTGTGATATCCTCATTGCAAACTATACCTTTAGTCAATGTTATGCTGAAAGTCCAGCCCTACATAATAGTTTTTACCTCTTTTGTAAGGGACGGCGTCCTCGACGTCCCGATACTTTATGTCTTTATTGACATTCATATAGTTCACAACATTATCATATCCTTCAGTTGTTCTCTTCCACGTTTGAGATGTGTTTTTATCGTGTTTTCCTTGATATTTGTCAACTCAGCGATCTCCTGCACTGACAGCTCCTCAAAGTAATAAAGATAAATACTATCTCGATATTTCGGGGGAAGTCTGAAAATAAGGTCAAGTATCTCTATGTCGCTGCCGTCCTTTGAGAAAGACGTTATGCTGTTCAGATCGACTGTGTTTTTCCTCAAACGATACCGCAAAACACTTCGGCATTCGTTGAGAGCCACTCTGATGAGCCACGCTTTCGGGTTTGGCAGACTGCCTTTTTTCATCTGCTTGAAAAGCTTGAAGAACACGTTCTGATAGCAGTCCTCAGCGTCGGAAAAATTCCCCGTGTGCACCACGCAAAGCCTTGTTACCATATCCGAATACTCCTCTACAAGTTGGCGGTATTCGCTTTCGGTCATATTCTTCATGCTTTCACTTCCCTTCATATACTAAAACGCCGCAAGTCCAAAAAAGGTTTCACGCAAAATAAAAAAATCAGCCCGCACGGTCAAAACCATGCAGGCTGATATAAAAGTCATTAGAACAACGGTGTTTCTGCGGTGTTATGGTTAGCCGCACTCTCATTCTTGACCACCTGAACGTTGTTGTAAACGTCCATACCTGTGCCGGCAGGAATGAGCTTACCGATAATAACATTTTCTTTAAGACCCATGAGCTTATCGGTCTTTCCTCTGATAGCAGCGTCTGTAAGAGCCTTAGTTGTCTCCTGGAACGATGCAGCTGAAAGGAATGAATCCGAGTAGCTTGATGCCTTTGTGATACCCTGAAGAACAGGAACAGTTGTGATAAGTCTTGCGTTCTCGTCGCCAGCGTCGATCTGAGCCTGTATCTCCTCGTTGAGTCTTGCGACCTCTCCTCTGTCGATAAGTGAACCAGGGAGCAGATAGCTTGAACCGGAGTCGTCGATCTTGACCTTTCTCATCATCTGACGAACGATAACTTCGATGTGCTTATCGTTGATATCAACACCCTGCAAACGGTAAACCTTCTGAACTTCGGTGATGATATAGTTCTGAACAGCCTTAGGACCATTAACTGCAAGGATATCAGCTGGGTTGATAGAACCCTCTGTGAGCGGCTCACCGGCTGTAACAGCCTGTCCCTCACGAACTCTTATCTTGTAGCCGTATGGTATAGCATAAGACTCCTGCTCAGGATTTTCAGTGTCCTCGCTTGTAACAGTGATCTGCTTGGTCTTCTTGACCTCCTCGATCCTAACTACGCCGTCAATTCTTGTGATGATAGCAGCACCCTTTGGACGTCTGCTCTCAAACAGTTCCTCGACTCTAGGAAGACCCTGTGTGATATCTTCCGCAGATGCGATACCACCTGTGTGGAAGGTTCTCATTGTAAGCTGTGTACCAGGCTCACCGATAGACTGAGCGGAGATTACGCCGACAGCCTCGCCGACCTGTACGATATTGCCATTTGCAAGGTTAGCACCGTAGCACTTAGCACAAACGCCATGCTTAGCCTGGCACTGAAGAACCGATCTGATAGAGATAGAATCCTTGCCCTCAGCCTCAAGTGCTGCAACGATCCTCTCAGCGTCATGAACGTTGATGAGCTTGTTTCTTGAGCAGATCATCTCGCCTGTCTTAGGATCCTTGAGGTCCTCAACAAGGTATCTGCCCACAAGTCTTTCGCTGAGAGGCTCGATCATTTCGTTGCCGTTCTTAATGTCGAATATCTCGATACCAACGTGAGTACCGCAGTCCTCCTGACGAATGATAACGTCCTGAGAAACGTCAACAAGACGTCTTGTAAGGTAACCTGAGTCAGCTGTACGCAGAGCAGTATCGGCAAGTCCCTTTCTCGCACCTCTGGAAGAAATGAAGTATTCCAGAATGTTAAGACCTTCACGGTAGTTAGCTCTGATAGGCATCTCGATAGTTGAACCTGATGTGTTGGCGATAAGTCCACGCATACCTGCCAGCTGTCTGATCTGGTTGATAGAACCACGGGCACCTGAGTCAGCCATCATGTTGATAGGGTTATATGGGTCAAGGTTAGCTTTCAGAGCCTCTGTAACTTCATCTGTAGCGTTGTTCCAGATCTCGATGAACTTCTTTGACTTCTCTTCTCTTGAGATATAACCTCTCTTGTACTGCTTGTCTATCTTGTCTACAAGACTGTCAGCCTTAGCAAGGATGTCCTTCTTAGCCTCAGGGATAGATGCGTCGCAAACAGCAACTGTGATAGCAGACTTTGTAGAATACTTATAACCAAGGCTCTTGATGTTGTCGAGCACCTCAGAAGTAGTAGTCGTACCATGTTTCTGTATACATTTATCAATGATATCAGAAAGCTGCTTTTTCTTTACGAGGAATGATATCTCAAGATCAAACTGCTTTTCTGAATTTGTTCTGTCAACAAAGCCAAGGTTCTGAGGAATGATAGAGTTGAAGATAAGTCTGCCGACTGTAGCGTCTATCACCTTTGATACCTGCTTGTCGCCTATCTGCTTGGTAATTCTTACCTTGATAGCAGCGTGAAGTGAAACGATGTGCTGATCGTAAGCCATAAGAGCCTCGTTCACATCTCTGAACACCTTGCCCTCGCCAGGCTCGCCGTCCTTCTTCAGTGTCAGGTAGTAAGAACCAAGTATCATATCCTGTGTAGGAACTGCAACCGGACGTCCGTCAGATGGTTTCAACAGGTTGTTTGCAGCCAGCATAAGGAATCTTGCCTCAGCCTGAGCCTCAGCAGATATAGGCAGGTGAACAGCCATCTGGTCGCCGTCGAAGTCGGCGTTGAACGCTGTACAAACCAGTGGGTGGAGCTTGATAGCTCTGCCCTCGACAAGGATAGGCTCGAATGCCTGAATACCAAGTCTGTGAAGTGTAGGAGCACGGTTGAGCATTACAGGGTGACCCTGAATAACGTTTTCAAGAGCGTCCCAAACCTCAGGCTCAGCTCTGTCTACCTTTTTCCTTGCGGACTTGATGTTGATAGACGGGTTAGTATCAACAAGTCTTTTCATAACAAAAGGCTTGAAAAGCTCAAGAGCCATTTCCTTTGGCAGACCGCACTGATACATTTTCAGCTCTGGGCCTACGACGATAACAGAACGTCCTGAATAGTCAACACGCTTACCAAGAAGGTTCTGTCTGAAACGTCCCTGCTTACCTTTGAGCATATCAGAAAGTGACTTGTATGCTCTGTTGTTAGGACCCGTAACAGGTCTGCCGTGTCTGCCGTTGTCGATAAGAGCGTCAACAGCCTCCTGGAGCATTCTCTTTTCGTTTCTAACGATGATGTCAGGTGCCTCAAGCTCCAGCATCTTTTTAAGGCGGTTATTTCTGTTGATAACACGTCTGTAAAGGTCGTTAAGGTCACTTGTGGCATATCTTCCGCCGTCCAGCAGTACCATAGGTCTGATATCCGGTGGGATAACAGGTATAGCCTCAAGTATCATCCATTCAGGTCTGTTGCCTGATGTTCTGAAAGCCTCAACTATCTCAAGTCTTTTAAGGAGCTTTATTCTCTTCTGACCGGCTGGCAGATCTTTAAGCTCTGCTTTCAGTTCTGCGGAAAGCTTTTCGAGATCGATCTCTTCAAGGAGTTCCTTGATAGCCTCAGCACCCATGCCGGCTCTGAAATCGTCCTCGTCATACTTTTCCAGCATCTCGTTATAATCCTTCTCAGTGAGCAGCTGACCTTTGATAAGCTCAGTGTTGCCTGGGTCGATAACGATGTATTTTGTGAAGTAAAGAACTTCTTCAAGTCTTTTCTGTGATATCTCAAGCATCTGTCCTATTCTTGAAGGAGTTCCCTTGAAATACCAAATGTGAGAAACAGGTGCAGCAAGCTCGATGTGACCCATTCTCTCTCTACGAACCTTGGCTCTTGTTACCTCAACGCCGCAGCGTTCGCAGACTTTGCCTTTAAAGCGGATTTTCTTGTATTTACCGCAGTGACATTCCCAGTCCTTTGAAGGTCCAAAGATCTTTTCGCAGAACAGACCGTCCTTTTCCGGTTTCTGAGTACGGTAATTTATTGTTTCAGGTCTGGTAACAACGCCGTAAGACCACTCACGGATCTTCTGAGGCGATGCAAGACCGATCTTGATTGATGCAAACTCATTGAATTCCAACAGCAGTACCCTCTTCCTGTTTAGTTTGGAGCACGGCAAAAGCCGCCTCTTTATGAAACGGTCACAGGGCGGAACTTTCCGCCCGTTGACCTCAGCTTATTTAGGAAACTACACATTACTGTGCAAAATTATTCACCGTCAAGGAACAGATCAGATCCGTCAGAGGCAGCACTGCCGTCCAGCTCGGAAGTTCCGTTCTCGTCCTCAGCCATAAAGCCTTCGTCGAGATCGCCCTCGTCAACGCTGAAATCGATGTTCTCCTCGATAGCAGGCTGTGGAACGAGCTCCTCGTCCTCGTCAAAGGACTGCTTGAGATCTATTTCCTCATTATTGATGTTGAGTACCTTGAGATCCAGACCAAGTGACTGAAGTTCCTTTACAAGTACCTTGAATGCCTCAGGAACGCCAGGCTTAGGAACGTTCTGACCCTTTACGATAGCCTCGTAAGTCTTGACTCTTCCTACTGTATCGTCAGACTTGACTGTCAGTATCTCCTGAAGTGTATAAGCAGCACCGTAAGCCTCAAGTGCCCAAACTTCCATTTCTCCGAATCTCTGTCCGCCGAACTGTGCCTTACCGCCGAGTGGCTGCTGTGTTACCAGTGAGTAAGGACCAACTGAACGTGCGTGTATCTTATCGTCAACGAGGTGGTGAAGTTTCAGGTAGTACATATAACCCACTGTAACTCTGTTATCGAACTTTTCACCTGTTCTTCCGTCATATACAGTGAACTTGCCGTCCTCGCTCATGCTCAAAGCGTTAGGGTTGATGACCTCGTCCATTGTGTGGAGAGTGAACTCATCGTCCTTGTGCTCAAGATAATTCTGCTGAGCCATCCTAAAGCACTCTCTGATATCAGCCTCATGAGCACCGTCGAATACAGGAGTCATGATCTTCCAGCCAAGAGCCTTTGCAGCCATACCAAGATGAACTTCGAGCACCTGACCGATGTTCATACGAGAAGGTACGCCCAATGGGTTCAGACAGATATCAAGCGGAGTACCGTCCTCAAGGAATGGCATATCTTCCTGTGGAAGTATTCTTGAAACGACACCCTTGTTACCGTGACGACCCGCCATTTTATCGCCCACAGAGATCTTTCTCTTCTGTGCGATGTAGCATCTGACGAGCATATTTACTCCAGGAGAAAGCTCGTCGCAGTTCTCTCTTGTGAATATCTTAACGTCAATGATAGTACCGGCCTCGCCGTGAGGTACTTTAAGAGAATTATCTCTAACTTCTCTAGCCTTTTCGCCGAAGATAGCTCTGAGCAGTCTTTCCTCAGCTGTCAGCTCAGTTTCACCCTTAGGTGTTACCTTACCAACGAGGATATCGCCCGAACGTACCTCAGCACCTATTCTTATGATACCGTTCTCGTCCAGATCCTTGAGAGCGTCCTCACCAACGTTAGGGATATCTCTTGTGATCTCCTCAGGTCCGAGCTTAGTATCTCTAGCCTCTGTCTCATATTCTTCAATATGGATAGAAGTGTATTTATCCTGCTTTACAAGGTTCTCGTTCAGAAGAACGGCGTCCTCGTAGTTGTAACCTTCCCAAGTCATGAAACCGATAAGGGCGTTCTTACCAAGTGAAAGCTCACCGTTTGAAGTAGCAGGACCGTCACCGATTATCTGATTAGCCTCGATCCTCTCGCCCTTGTTTACGATAGGTCTCTGGTTCGTGCAAGTACCTGCGTTTGAACGCTTGAACTTAGTCAGCTCATAAGTTCTGAGCATACCGCTGTCCTCACGGATAACGATCTTGTCAGCGTCAACGCTTTCAACAACACCTGCGTTCTTAGAAACCACAGCAACGCCTGAATCAAGACAAGCCTTGTATTCCATACCGGTACCAACGATAGGTGACTCAGTCTTGAGCAGCGGCACAGCCTGTCTCTGCATGTTTGAACCCATGAGGGCACGGTTAGCGTCATCGTTCTCAAGGAACGGGATACAAGCAGTAGCGACAGAAACTACCATTTTAGGTGAAACGTCCATGAAATCGATCTTTTCTCTTTCGATCTCAAGTATCTGATCTCTGTATCTGCCGTTTACCTTAGGTCTAGCAAACTTGTTGTCCTCAGTAAGAGGCTCGTTTGCCTGAGCGACCATGTAGTTGTCCTCAACGTCAGCTGTCATATAAACAACTTCGTCAGTTACAACGCCTGTTTCCTTGTCAACACGTCTGTAAGGAGCCTCGATAAAGCCGTACTCGTTTATTCTTGCGAAAGATGCAAGGTAAGAGATAAGACCGATGTTAGGACCTTCAGGAGTCTCGATAGGACACATTCTGCCGTAATGTGTATAGTGAACGTCACGAACCTCAAATCCCGCACGATCTCTTGAAAGACCGCCAGGGCCGAGGGCTGAAAGACGTCTCTTGTGAGTAAGCTCAGCCAGAGGGTTGTTCTGATCCATGAACTGTGACAGAGGAGAAGAACCGAAGAACTCTCTTATTGCCGCAGTGATAGGTCTGATATTGATAAGAGCAGTAGGAGTTACCGCCTCAGCGTCCTGTGACTGAATGTTCATTCTTTCACGGATAACTCTTTCCATTCTTGTGAAACCGATCCTGAACTGGTTCTGAAGAAGTTCGCCTACCGAACGTATTCTTCTGTTGCCCAGATGGTCGATATCGTCAACAGTACCCACGCCCTCGCAAAGGTTCAGGAAGTAAGAAACTGTAGCGATGATGTCATCGATAGTGATATGCTTAGGAACGAGGTCGTCTGCTCTTGTTCTGATATTCTCTCTGAGCTCTTCCTCGTTGTCTGAATCCTCAAGAACTTCCTTGAGAGCCTTGAAGGAAACCTTCTCGTTGATGCCAAGCTCAGTGCAGTCAAAGTCAACATAAGCGTTGATATCCACCATACCGTTGCCTATGATCTTTACCTCACACTCTTCGAGCTTAGTAACAGCCTCGCCTGTTGCGGAAGTAAGATGCTCCTTGACCTCAACGTCAACATAAACTTCCATAACGCCGGCAGTTTCGATCTCCATAGCTCTGTCAAAGCTGATGAGTTCGCCAGCCTCAGCCATTACCTCGCCAGTCATAGGATTTACAACAGGTCTTGAAAGTCTGTGACCTGCAAGTCTTGAACCTACGCCCAGCTTTTTGTTGTACTTATATCTACCGAATCTTGAGAGATCGTATCTCTTAGCGTCAAAGAACAGGTTATTAAGGTGAGTAACAGCAGAATCTACTGTAGGAGGCTCACCCGGACGGAGCTTTTTGTAGACCTCAAGCAGAGCCTCTTCTCTGTTTGCAGTCTGATCCTTCTGCATGATAGTCTGAGTAAGTCTTTCATCAGGACCAAAAACTTCCTCGATCTCCTCGTTAGTACCAAGACCCAGTGATCTCAGGAAAGTAGTAAGAGGGATCTTTCTGTTCTTATCTATTCTGACATAAACGACATCGTTAGAATCCATTTCATATTCAAGCCAAGCACCTCTGTTAGGGATAACAGTGGTCTTGAACAGATCCTTACCAGTCTTGTCCTTGTCAAAAGCGTAATAAACGCCTGGTGAACGCACCAGCTGAGAAACGATGACACGCTCTGCACCGTTGATAACGAAAGTACCGCTGTCGGTCATTTTAGGGAAGTCACCCATAAATACCTCGGACTCCTTGATAACGCCGGTCTCGGTATTACTAAGTCTTGCAGTAACTCTCAGTGGCACTGCATAAGTTACATCTCTCGCCTTGCACTCTGCAACAGAATACTTAGCCTCTTCGTCGAAATGGTATCCTACGAAAGTGAGCTCCAGCGTACCATTATAATCGGTAATAGCTGAAACATCTCTGAAGACCTCCTTCAGACCTTCATCGAGGAACCACTGATAAGAGTTCTTCTGCACCTCAATAAGGTTAGGCATCTCCAGAACCTCATTGATCTTGGCAAAGCTCTTTCTCGTGTTCTTACCAAGTTTTACGTCCTTGACATTCACCATAGGCTCAATCACTCCTTAATTTATTTGGAAAATACATTTATATAATACTATATAACAATCGTATTCGCCAGTGGTTTTGGCGGTGTTTTCCATGATTTTCTGCACTCAAAAACGCATGAAATAGGTGGAAAACTCCATTATGATACAGTATACTATTATATAATATTAGCAACCCCTTGTCAAGCATTTTAGCTTACACATCTCGCCGATTTTCCTATTTTCTCCGATTTGAACAAAAATCGCACAATTCGACGCACAAACTTCTACTATTACAAATGTGTTACGATATCGTAAATTTTTTCGCTTACGCCTCGTCTTTTCACCCTCTCCCGACCGCCTCCGGCACCTCTTTACCACCCCCATCCGCACCACCACCGCAGTCCGCTCAATCAACCCTACACCCGACCCACAAATTCACCGTCATATTCCACAAAAACAGCCGTACCGAATTGTGCAAACAAATGATTTATATTTTAATTTGGCAACATTCCATTAATTGTTGCATTTTTTATGCAACAAACCACCCCATTTTTGTGTATAAGTAGAAAGCGTCTTAGATACTTGCGGGCACGTACAAGCCCTGCGACT